>CAIPRZ010000056.1 GCA_903867585.1 uncultured Chlamydiae bacterium | reverse complement strand
TTTATCACAAGTTTTTTAGTGATTTATAGTCAAAATTTCTGGGTTGGTTTAGCCATAACATCAGCCACAGCAGCTCTTGCAGGGATAGGGATATGGGAATATTTTCAATTAGCAAAAGCTAAAAAATTAAAACCTAAAACCTCTTTAGTTATATTTTTAGCTATTGCCTATATTTTTATATACACCTACCTCGATCCACTTTATGCCTATCTGCTTGCAGTATTTGGTTTTTATGCGCTCTTAATTCAAAGGTTCAAAAAAATCCAAGGGGCCTTAGCAGATATTGCTACTGAATTTTTTGGTTTAATTTATCTTGTTGTCCCTCTATCGATGATGCTTGCTATCATTTTGTCTTCAGCATCTCCATTAATTGATGGAAGGATTTGGTTTTTATATTTAGTAATTGTGACAAAAATGACTGATGTTGCTGGATATTTTATCGGTCGATTATTTGGATCTCAGCCTCTGGCACAATCATTAAGCCCTAAGAAAACCATTGAAGGGTCAGTTGCAGGCTTTATCGCTTCGGTGGCCACAAGCTGTAGTTTTTCCACCATCATTCACCATTTGATGCCAAATTCTGTTTTTAATCTTCCTGTATCTCATGCGTTGGCATTAGGGGTATTAATTGCATCAGCTTCCCTCTTGGGTGATTTAGCAGAATCTTTACTTAAAAGAGATGCCACCGTTAAAGACAGTAATAAATTGCCTGGAGTTGGCGGTATTTTAGATTTATTAGACTCTTTGCTTTTTTCAACACCGATTGTTTATTTCTACATTAAGATAGTGGGTTAATGATTATTACAATTGACGGAGCAGCAGGTACGGGTAAAAGTACTGTGGCAAAAAAAGTCGCAGAAAAGCTCAATATTGCCTATTTTGACACGGGTGCTATGTACCGAGCATTTGCTTTTCATATCCTATCAGAAAACATAAATCCTTTAGATTCTATTAGCGTTGTTAAAGCGATCATGAATTTTAATTTTGTCTTTGAAGGGGCTGGTATCAATAAAGTTTATTATGTTAATAATGAAGATATCACCTCTACATTAAGAACCCCTGAAGTGACCGAAATTTCTTCTATTGTATCTCAATATCCTAATGTTAGAGATGCCCTACACCAGGTACAAAAAGATTTTGCTTTAAATCAAGATGCGGTTTTTGAGGGAAGAGATCTAGGTACTGTGATATTTCCAAATGCTGAATTTAAATTTTTCTTAAAAGCTTCAAATGAAGTAAGAGCTCAAAGACGATTTGAAGAGATGAGAAATAAAGGAATTAATACAAGTCTTCATGAGGTTCTAGAAGCCATAAAGCAGCGTGATGAAAGAGATGAAGGAAGAAAAGTGGCCCCCTTAAGATGTGCTGAAGATGCTCATTTGATTGATACAAGCCATTTAAATGCGGATGATGTGGTTCAAAAAATTATAACGATGATTGAGAAATGCCAATGAAGCCTGCCTGGTTAAAATCAGATAAAATGCCCCTTTTATATAGAGTCGTCCTTTTTGTGGCCTATCTCTACGCTAAAATCTTTTTAAGGCTTAAAATTAAAGTTCTTGGGGCTATACCCAAAGGGGCAGGTTTGATTGCAGCCAATCACTGCTCTTTTTTAGATCCCTTACTTGTTGCTGTCTCTTTTCCAGAAGAAATACACTTTTTAGCTAGAAAAACCCTTTTTGATAATAAATATTTTGGTTGGTTCATCACCAACTTAAATTCTCATCCGATCAGTGGTGATGGTAAAGATATGGCTGTTTTCAGAGCTGTTTCTGCAATTTTAGATAAAGAAAAAAAAGTTCTCCTTTTTCCTGAAGGCAAGCGTTCCTTTGATGGAACTCTGCAGCCCCTTAAACAGGGGGTCGCTCTCATGGCATTAAAAAATGATGTGCCTATTATTCCTTGCTGGATAGAGGGTTCTATTAAAGCATGGCCACGCCACCGCAAGCTTCCGCATATTTTTGGAAAAATTACCTGCGTATTTGGTAATCCTATTTATCCTGCTAAGGGAGAAGATACCAAAGAATGCTTAAAAATCATGATGGCCGAGCTTGAAGAGGCTCTTATCAAATTATCCGATTACTTTAAAAGACACTGAGCCTCCCACGTCTTACAGTACCACAGTCATAGTATTATTTAATTCTAGACTGTCACAAATCATACTAATTTTTTTAGCCCTTATATAGGCAATAAAAGGATGATAGTATAAGATAGGAGTTGAACCTAAAAGGAGTTTATATGGCTAGTACACAAATTGTTATGTTAAATGAAGAGGGATTTCAGGAGGCTATTGGTCGTGGAAAAGTGCTTGTAGACTTCTACGCAGATTGGTGTGGGCCATGCCGTATGTTAAGCCCTGTTTTAGAAACTGTTGCTAGTGATTCGGAAGTTCAAAAGCATGCAACGCTTGCAAAAATTGATATTGACTCAGCTCAAAGTGTAGCCTCTAACTACAATGTAACCTCTATTCCAACTCTAGTATTATTTCAAGATGGTAAAGAGTTAAGAAGAATTGTAGGCTTAAGAGATGCAAATTCTATTAAACACTTTATTATTTCAAATTAACACTTAGTAATAAGCCGCTTTTTTAGGCGGCTTTTTTTTATTCCTTAGAGAACTCACCCTTTTTATATCTTTCGACAATACGATCAATAATATTTGATGTTGATATTCCTTTGGTATAAGGCACAGCTCGGAATATACCAAGATCTAAGGAAGATCCGTATTGATCTCTTAACAGTTCTGGCGAAAAATCGTCTCCATGAACCACGTAATCAATATTTCTTTCTTTTAACCATTCTTGAGAGGGTCTTAGAGGTGGGGCTACAATTACTTCATCAACAAAGCGGCAAGCGCTAATAATTTTTACTCTTTCATCTAATGTAAGAATAGGGGTTCTTTTATATTCCTCAACATTTTCATCAGCGATGACACCAATTATGAGATAGTCACCAAAAGCGCGTGCTTTTTTAATAAATTCAATGTGACCTGCATGAAATAAGTCGCCAACGATGTCTGCATAAACTCGTATAGGTTTTTTCTCTTGAACATCAGATGCTGATGCAGAATTGCTAATCAATCCGATACAAGTAAGTAAAATAGTGAACGTATTCATAAGATATCCTTTGTGGATACAAAAAATATCTAGACCAAGTTATTAATAGTCAATTGTTTAGTAGAAGGATATTTGATTTGTTAATCAGCAATATGAAAAACATTTCGAATAATAGACCATCGCCTTGCCCTAACATCGATAGAATCGGTTTTTCCTTTGATCCAAAGATTAAACTGGTGATTATAAAAACCCTCGTCGTGTTTGAGGATCATCCAGTTATTAAGAAATTCTAAAAATTCATTATCTCCTTGTTTAACAATATAACAGAGGGTGTCTTGTCCAATAGCAGGTGATGGGAACATAATGCGAAAGTTACGATGTTTCAAAATCCAGGCAATAGCTTCATATTCACTCCATAATAAAATATCAGCAGCCCCTTCTTTGCTAAAAGCGTTATAGTTATCGATAAGGACATGTTGGTGATCAGGAAATAATTTAGGTAGCAGCTCTTGATAAGAGGTTCCTTTTACAGCTGCAATTTTTAAAGAAGTGTCACCAAATACATAGCTTGAGTTTTTAAGCTTTTTTTTCTTTTCATTAAGCATCACAAGAATGATAGGAGAGGAGAGATAGGGTTTTGTAAAATAGGCTTGTTTAATCCGGGATTCATTCATAGAAATAGCTGACATTCCTACATCAAAAACTCCACTTGCTGATTGTTTTGCAATATCTTGGTAATCAAATGGTACAAACTCTATTCGGCATCCTAAATCATAGGCTAGCTGATGCGCGTAGGCTATATCAAATCCTACAAGTTCCCCATAGGAGTTTTTAAAACTAAAAGGAGCTTGTTTTGGAGCATAGCCTACTTTAAGGACTTTTGTGCTTAGAATTTTTTGCAGGGTCTTAGATTGAGAATTGATGTTTTTTTCTGTAGTTAGGTTAACCGGCACGTTAGAGGAAATTGAAAGATCATAAATAGATTTTGCGCGGCTTTCTACTGGAGGAAAGGGGTTGTAATTTTTAATAAACTGAAAAAATAAAACAACGGGGACAAAGCAGATAATAAGTCCTTTAGACATCTTCCACCATCTAAATTTGATCGCTTTAAGACTGAGCAGAGTAACAAAGAAGGCGATAAAACCGATTTGGCTTATTGAAACCATCGATTGAAAACCAGAGGTGAAAGGTAGTGATGTTAAAAACAAATTCACTGAATCTTGTGGAAGCATAAATGAATCCAAAAGAAAGCTTAGACTATTTAACCATGAACCTAATCCAACAGCTCCAAGCGAGGTGAGGAAGGTTGTGATAAAAAGCTTAAAATAAGCTGCCATATCAAAGGGAGCTTTATACATGACCGATAAGAAAATCACAAAGACGGAAATGAATAAGGATCCAAGGGGAAGATTAAAAATTAAGGAAACAAGTCCCTGAATTTCCCCGACAATTTTTTTACTATCCAAGTCATAATGCTCTTTAACAAGCTTTTCTAACCCACTTATTAAAAAAGGGAGACAAACAATAACAAAATTTGTCGTATAGGCTAAAAGTAAAACAGGGCCCATAATTTGTAGCCAAAGTCTTGATGAGGTCGATGTAAAAGTAGAAATAAGCTGAGGGATAAGCCAAAAGGTTACAATCGACAAACAGGTAATATAAAGAATTATATAGGTACTTACTTGTTGTATGGTGGAAAGATCAATGGTTCCAAATTGATTTGCGATAATGAAAAAAGTTCCAAAAGGGGTGAGTTGCGCAATCCAGCTTGTCACTTTTGATAAAAGGGATTGAATATGATCAAGACCTGTTAAAATCGAGGTTTTACCAGGTGCGTGCATGAGGGCAATTCCTAAAATTAAACTGAAAACAACAATTGAGGGGACTATGTTATTAGAGAGGGCAGAAAATATGTTTTCAGGAATCAAGAGCTGAGCAAAATTAATTGATTGGGGCTCTTTAGGATTGTAGCTGGATATTCTATTACCACTAGATTGAGGGAAGGCTGAAGAGGTGAGGAAGATCATTAAAATATTTACAGCCCAGATGCCAATAATGACAAGGATCCCTTTTTTTAGGATGTTTAAGCTTTGTTCTGGTAGTAGTTGGCCGATTCCCCGCATGATAGCTACGATAAGATAAGGGACGGCAGTGATTTTAAGGATCATGATGTAAGCTTTTGCAGTAGGTGCAAAATAGCTACAATAATCGCCAAGTAAAAGGCCTACACCTATCCCTAGAAATGTTGCTATAAACATTTTTAAGGACAGGTTTAGTTTCATAAATATAAGCCCTTATCTAATTAGCTTTTATTTACTCAAATTAGCGTATATCAGATTCCTGTTCAAGAAGTGCTTGTTCAGGTTCGTCTTTAGCTACTGGAGCTTCTTCCACTTTAGAACTTGCTATTTCAATTTCAAAGCTTAGTAGGCTATTTGGAGGAAGCATTCCTTCTGTTCCATAAGCTTTTTCTGGGTGGATGTGAATGAGACGTTTTTCACCCTCTTTCATCCCGATAAGAGCTTGCTTGAGTCCTACAACTAGTTGATTGAGTTCAACAGGTTCTGCTTTTTGAGATTCTCCAAAAACATCACCATTCAAAAGGGTCCCTTTATAAAGGATAGCAATTTTGCCTTGCTCTTGAACTTCAGGACCAGTCCCTTCTTGAAGAACTTTGTATAAAACTTTTCCTTCATCTAAAGAGGTGATGTCTGTTTTTTTGGCTTCCTGTGCAAGAAAGCTTTCAGCTTCATTCAAGTTCTTAGCAGCAAGGGCGTCAAAAGTTTTTTTCTGCTCTTTAGTGATGGCGCTAACAACATCATTTTCAGTTAAAGGAGAAGCTACACCTTTAGAGGCTTCTTGTAGTCCTTGAATAATAGCTTCTAAATCAAAAGGAACTCCGATTTCATTAATGTTTTTAGCAATTAAATGACCAAAGGCTATAGATAGTTTTTTAACATCTAAAGCGTCTTCTTTTTGAACTTCAGCTTGAGGGGCTTCTACATTTTTTTTAGGTGTAGATTTCGCCCATAAAGATAAGCTTAGTGCGCTCATGATAAACAGGGTTCTTTTAAATTTCATAATTCCTCTTTTTTTTGAAAATTACATGGAATGTTTTGAGATATAGTCAACGATAGCATCTTTTTTTAGATCAAGCTCTTGGCGTGTTACAAGATTTTTTAAATTGTATAAACCCTGTTTCAATTCATCTTCACCAAGTATGATTGCAAAACGGGCCCCTTGATGAGAGGCTTGGGGAATAGCGTTTTTAAGTTTTCTTCCCATTAAATCAATATCAACGCTTAAGTTGTGTTGCCTTAAAGTATGGGCGAGTTGATAAGCATGAGAGAATTGATCTTGTTGCATGGGTATAATGTAGGCATCTAGAGATAAATTTTTTTCATTGAAATTGTTTTGAGCAATCAGAGTTTGAATAATTCTTTCTATCCCTGTGCCAAAACCAACAGCTGGAATTTGGGGGCCGCCGTAGGTAGATATTAAACCATCATAACGACCTCCGCCGCCTAAACTTAAGGGAGTTTTTGTATCATGGGTTGAAATGATTTCAAAAACGGTACTGTCGTAATAATCCAACCCTCTGACGAGTTTAGGCTCTATTTTATAGGAAATATCAAGTTCTTTTAATTTAGAGCAGACCGTATCAAAATGATCTTTTTTTTGATCATCAAGAAAGTCGATAATATTGGGACAACCACTAAGAAGCTTTTGATCCTGGGGATCTTTAGAATCTAAAATTCTAAGCATATTTTTATGAAAACGAGCTTTTGAATCTTCAGATAATAAATCAAATTGAGGCTCTAAAAATTCTTTAAGGCTTGCAATATAGTTTTTTCTAGATTCAGGGCTTCCCACACAGTTAATAAGAAGATTGAGGTGGTTGAGGCCAGCAGCCTTGTATAAAGACATAGCAAGGTCGATTATTTCTACATCTTGATAGGGAGAGCTTATACCAATAGCTTCAGCGCCAAATTGATGGTGCTGTCTATATCTACCCGATTGTTGCCTCTCATAGCGGAACATCGGTCCAATATAGAATAATTTTGAACTTTTTTCAGTGGAGTAGAGCTTGTTTTCAAGATAGGCTCTAATGACAGCTGCTGTCCCTTCTGGTCGAAGAGCCAAGTCTCGTCCTGCTTTATCCTGAAATTGGTACATCTCTTTAGAAACAATATCTGAGCCCTCGCCCACGCCTTTATGGAATAGTTCTAAATGCTCAAATATCGGGGTTCTAATTTCTTTGAAATTGAATAGCTCAGCTTGATTTTTAGCTATATTTTCGATGAACTGCCAAAGGGCAGAATCTTGCCAGCGCTCTTTAGCGCCTGGATAAACATCGAATACTCCCTTAGGGGCTCTCATTTCCATGTCGATTCTCTCTAAAAATTAAGCTAGGGTAAACTTTTTAGCGATGGGGATCAATATAAATGAGTTTTTCTAAATAATACTTTATAAGTGTATGAAAAAAAACCGACTGGATGGACTGTATATCGATAAAATGTTAAAATAGTATGAAAAAAAAATCTTTTAATTTATGACCATGGACATGGTGTTTTAGTGAATTTCTTTAAGCTTTTTAAACCAGCCGATCATCAGCCTACAATTGCTGACTCTGGCAAGGTTGATTCATTATTTAAGTATTGGCGTATACGTACCTTTGCGGGTATGTATATGGGGTATATATTCTATTATTTTACCCGTAAAAGCTACACGTTTGCTATGCCTCTTTTGATGGCAGATTCTTCCTTAAATTTAAGTATTGGGCAGCTTGGGATATTAGGTAGTGTTTTATCGATGACCTATGGTCTAAGCAAGTTTTTTTCAGGCGTTATGGCCGATAAGTCTAATCCCCGCTTTTTCATGGCCTTTGGATTGATTTTAACTGGTATCTGTAATATCGCCTTCGGTATGTCCTCAAATGTGGCTCTTTTTACCCTCTTTTGGGGCTTAAATGGATGGTTCCAAGGCTGGGGCTGGCCTCCTTGTGCTAAGCTTTTAACGCATTGGTACTCTCAAAAAGAACGGGGTCGTTGGTGGGGCTTATGGAATACTTCTCATAGCGTAGGCGGAGCTTTAATTCCTATTATAGCCGCTATTTGTGCTAAACAATGGGGCTGGAGATATGCCATGTATATGCCTGGCATTATGTGTATTTTTGTCGGTTTTATCCTTATTAAAGTACTGAGGGACACTCCCCAGTCTTTAGGATTACCCTCTATTGAGACCTGGAAAAATGAAGGTAATGCTGTTAAAGCCAAAGAGGACGATCAAGAGCTAACTGTTAAAGAAATCTTAATGCGCTACGTCCTAAAGAACCGCTCTTTATGGTTGCTTGGAATGGCCTATTTCTTCGTATACGTCATAAGACAGGCTATAAACGATTGGAGTCTTTTATTCCTTATGCAAGCTAAAGGTTACTCGACCCTTGCTGCCTCTGGGGGTGTTTTCTGGTTTGAAATGGGGGGGATTTTAGGCTCTTTGCTTGCTGGTTGGTCTTCGGATCGGCTCTTCCAAGGGCGTAGAGGCCCGGTGAATGTAGTTTTCTGTTTTGGGGTCGTATTTGCACTTGCAGCGCTTTTTATCATTCCATCACACAGTATTGTTTTACATTATTTAGCCACCTTCATGGTGGGACTGATGATTTTTGGCCCTCAGATGCTTATTGGGATTGCCGCTGTGGAACTGGCTCATAAAAAAGCGGCCGCTTCTGCTAATGGATTTATTGGGTGGCTCGCCTATCTTGGGGCTGCTTGTGCTGGTTATCCAATAGGTAAGGTAATTGAAGTTTGGGGCTGGGGTGGTTTTTTCACTATTCTAGCTAGCTGTGGATTTGTTGCGGTCCTGCTTCTATCTCCATTTTGGAAAAAACAGTCTGCTGCTATCGAAGCAAAATCAACGTAAAAACCATACCTTTTTTAATTCCCGTTTGGTACAAGATTTAAATAAGTAAATCTATTTCCATAATGGGAGCTTCTTTTTGTCATACGTCCCACTTCATATCCATTCGGAGTATTCGATACTTAACTCGACCCTTTCGGTCGATAAACTAGTCAGTAAGGCCAAAGAATTTGGCATTAAAAGTTTAGGTCTTGTTGATGAGGGTAATTTATTCGGAGCTGTTGAGTTTTTTACAGCCTGTACAAAAGCGCATATTAAACCCCTTATTGGATGTGAATTTAAAGTAGCTTTTGGGTCTAGATTAGAAAAAAAGCGCTCTATTCAAAATCTTCCTGCAGGATTTTCTCTCCTTCTTTTTGCAAAAAATGAGATAGGGTATAAAAACTTATGTCAATTATCATCCCTTGGATTTTTAGAAGGTTTTTACTACACACCTCGTATTGATCAAGAAATTTTAGCAGCCCATGCTGAAGGTCTTATATGTATAACTGGAGATCCAGCTAGTTATTTTAGCTATTGTATTGCTAATGAAAAACTAGAAGAGGCAAAAGCTGAAATTCTAAAGCTCAAGGATTTATTTAAAGAAGATCTTTATTTTGAAGTGCAACGCTTCAAAATGTCAGAAGAAAGGCTTGAAAACGAAGGTTTAAATAAAGAATCTTTTCTTATCCAAGGTTATAGAGATCTCATAGAAAAATCGGTAAAGATTGAAAAAGCTGTTATCGACTTTGCAAGTACCTTTAATATTGAAGTTCTTGCCACAGTTGATACGCACTATTTAGAAAGTGATGATTGGAAGGCTCATGAAATTTTGAAAAATATTCAATCAGGCGAGCCTTGCGAAATTTGGGAAAAAGATTCTAATGGGAATCTTAAGAATAAGATGAATAACCCTAAAAGGGAGGTTCTTTATTCTCATGAATATAATTTTAAAAGTCCTCAAGAGATAAAAGAGCTATTTTTTGATTATCCACAATGGATTGAAAATACAGAAAAATTGGCTGATAAATGTCAGCTTACTATTGATTTCAAAACAAAACATTATCCTGTTTTTGTACCGCCCTCATTAAAAGGAGAGAAGGTATCTGAAAAAAAACGGAACCATGAAGCGGCTGAATATTTAAAACAGCTTTGTTATGAAGGTATTGACAAGCGTTATACACCGGCTAGGCTTTCTAAGCTTAAAGAACTCTTTCCAGAATCGGATCCTAATGAGCTTGTGCAAGCTCGATTAAACTACGAGCTTGAGTTAATTATTAGTAAAGGGATGACCGACTATCTTCTTATTGTTGGCGATTTTATTCAGTGGGCTAAGAAATCAGGCATTCCTGTTGGACCAGGTCGTGGTTCTGGTGCGGGTTCCATTATTTTATTCTTAATCGGTATAACAGATATTGAACCTCTAAGATTCAATCTTTTTTTCGAAAGATTCATTAATCCTGAACGGATTTCTTATCCTGATATTGATGTGGATATTTGTATGGATCGTAGAGGGGAAGTGATTCAATACATGATCGATACCTATGGTAAAGATAAAGTAGCCCAAATCATTACCTTTGGAACCATGAAAGCCAAAATGGCTATTAAAGATGTAGGACGAGTTTTGAGCGTTCCTCTTGCTAAAGTTAACCAAATCGCAAAGCTCATTCCTGATGATTTGAATATTACCATTGATAAAGCCTTGACTATTGATACTGAGCTAAAGAATCAATACGACACCGATCTTGAGACTAAAACGCTTATAGATTTAGCCTTAAAGCTAGAAGGTTCTGTTCGCAATACAGGAATACATGCTGCAGGACTCATTGTTTCTGCAAGCCCTTTGATAGAGACCATACCTGTTTATGTAGCTAAAGACTCAGAGATGCTTGTCACTCAATTTTCTATGAAGCCTGTAGAAGCTGTTGGGATGTTAAAAATTGACTTTTTAGGCTTAAAGACGCTCACCTCAATTCAGGAAGCAGTTAGACTTATTCATGAAAATTCCAATAAATTGATTGATTGGGCTGATTTGCCACTTGATGATAAACCGACGTTTGATTTGCTAAATCAAGGCAAGACAATGGGTGTGTTCCAGCTCGAATCTGGAGGCATGCAGGATCTTGCTAAGCAATTGCATATTGATCGATTTGAGGAAATAATAGCTGTTGGTGCCTTGTATCGCCCAGGCCCCATGGAAATGATACCCTCGTTTATTCAACGTAAACATGGCCAAGAAGCGATCGATATTGATCATCCCTTTATGAAAGATATTCTTGAAGAAACCTATGGAATTATGGTTTATCAAGAACAGGTCATGCAAATAGCTAGCCGTCTTGCTGGTTATAGTCTTGGTGAAGGAGATGTACTTCGCCGGGCTATGGGTAAAAAAGATAAAGACGAAATGGCCCGCCAGAGGGATAAATTTAGGCAAGGGGCTTTGCAAAATAACATCGATGAAAACACCTCGATGAAGATATTTGACAAAGTAGAAAAGTTTGCCTCTTACGGTTTTAATAAATCGCATGCTGCAGCCTATGGGTATCTTTCCTACTTAACAGCCTACCTTAAAGCCAATTATCCTAAAGAGTGGATGGCAGCTTTAATGACCTGTGATAAAGATGATCTTTCTAAAGTCACTAAAGTGATTCAAGAATGCCAATCGATGAATATACCCGTACTTGGTCCTGATATCAATCAATCTACAAGTGTATTTAAGGCCACTTTTGAAGGGATCCGTTTTGCATTAAATGCGATTAAAGGGGTGGGTGATGGGGTAATACAAATTATCACCATTGAACGTACTAAAAATGGAATATTCACAAGCCTCCACGATTTTTTTTCTAGATTGG
Source organism: uncultured Chlamydiae bacterium (assembly GCA_903867585.1). Taxonomy (GTDB): domain Bacteria; phylum Chlamydiota; class Chlamydiia; order Chlamydiales; family Rhabdochlamydiaceae; genus CAIPRZ01. The sequence continues at coordinate 4,628 of CAIPRZ010000056.1, read as the reverse complement.
ATATTAAAAAAATAGGGAAAAAGACTTTAGAGTGTCTTATTGACGCTGGAGCTTTTGATAGTTTTTCTCATTCAAGGGATGTTTTGCATGCTAATTTAGATGCTCTTATTTCTCAGGCTGTTAAAAAGAAAGAAGATTCATCTAAAGGGATCTTGTCGTTATTTGATAGCATTGAATGTCCAAAAAGTGATGAGCTGTCCCTTGTTATACCTACACAGACAAGATCTAAGCCCGATATCCTTAAAAAAGAATATGAACTTCTTGGTTTTTATCTTAGAGGTCATCCTCTAGATGATTACAAAGAAAGCAAAGAAAAATTAGAAGCTACATCTATTGAGCAGATACAACAAATATCTCAAGCAACTGCTGTTAAGCTTGCTTGTATCATTGAATCGGTAAATCTTAAAATTTCTTCTAAAAGTCAGAAAAAGTTTGCCATTATTACAGTTGGCGATGAACACGCTCGTATGGAAATTCCTGTATGGCCAGAAGCCTATGAACTCTATGGATCCCTTGTAAAAGAAAATCAGCTTGTTGTCATGGTTATTGGGATTGAAAAAGAAGAGGGTGTCAAATACCAAGTTAAATCATTATATGATCTTACCAAGTTAAGTGCTGAAAACGTCAATTTAATAGACCAGGCTTTTACAAAAGCCTCAAGCAATGTAAGATCCAACAAGAAAGAAAAGGCAGGCTCATTTAAGGCAAAGTTTGAGGACAAAACGGTGAAAAAGAAATGGATTATATCTTTCGAATCTAGTGCGCTATCCCTGCAGCATATTCTTCATATGAAAACGCTTTTCCGAGCCCATGCTGGCCAAAGCCCTGTAGAAATAAATTTTTTTGATAAGGATAAAAAATTAGGGCAGGTTCAGATAGAAAGTAATTGGGGGGTATCGGATAACTTAGAATGGGCCGAAAAAATAAAGAATTATCCTGGGTTAAAACAAATTGAATATGTTGAAATCCCTTAAAAATTTACAATGTTTATAAAAGCTATTTAATTATGAAAAAATATTTACTACCTCTTTTTCTAGCGCTCAGTTCTATTCATGGTGACTACATATGGAAAAATGGGCAGCTTATCGATTTTAAAAAAGAACCTTGGCTCCCCATGCAGGATCATTACAACGATGTGCTTAAAGCGCATGATGAATCCCAGTGGCTAAAACTTATCGAAAATGGGGTGGTTATCATTAATCACTATAAAAACAGCCCTTTTGTGGATGAGACTAGGTTCCTTGTTGCCAAAGCATTTTGTGAAATTAATGATTATGCACGAGCCCATGATGCGCTTGGTCAATATTTAAACTATACCGTTACGCCGAAGCATTATGAAGAAGTCATGGAAATGAAGCTGAAATTAGCAGCTGCTTTTGAAGATGGTGAAATAAAAAATCTAGTAGGTCTTCCAGGTATTCCCCACTGGATAGATCCTAAAAAAGAAGCTATTAGTCTTTATGAAGAAGTAGCAAGCGCCTTGCCTACAAGTCGTTTAGCAGAGCAAGCGATTATGGGTAGAGCTGGTCTTGAAATAAAACTTAAAGATTATAAGCTTGCAATTGCCACCTCTGAATCTTTTTTAAGAAAATATGCTAAAAGTAGCTTAGCTCCTCAGGCTTTTGAAAATATTGGTCTTTGCCATTTAAGATTGGTCCAAGACGAGTTCCTTGATCCCGATCTTTTAAGTTTAGCTGAGATGAATTATAAAAAATTTGTTGATCAGTTTCCTTCACACCCAAAACTTGAAAGCATTAAAAATAATTTAATTGAGATGAAGGAGCTGTTTGCCTCTAATCTTTTAACAACGGCCCGTTATTACAAAAAAGTAAAAAAATATGGGGCATCTAATTTTTATCTCAAAAAAATTTCAGAGCTCTATCCTGAAACAGATTCAGCAACAGTAGCACTAAATGCTTTATCTGAGGCAAAATAAACCGCTATGAAAAGCGGTTTATTTCTTTTAATTCTCCTATTTGGCAGTTGTAATTATCACATAATTAATAAAAATGAGGAGGTAGCTATTTCTCTTCCATTTATTACTGGTGATAAAGATGGAACCTTCACTAAATGGTTGACCAGTGAAATTTCTTCTTCAGGCATCACAAAATGCTCATCAAGAGACACTAGATATCAACTCCAAGTCAGGCTTAATCCAGAAATCGCAGAAAGAATTGGATTCCGTTACGATAGGAAACCAGATGGAGCGCTTTTACCCAATATTATTGGGACAGAAACAAGGCAAACCTTGGTGGCCATTATAGAGCTTATCGATACTTATGAAGAAAAAGTCATTTATGGCCCTAAAGAGTTTAGGGCCCACGCCGACTTTGATTATTTGGATTCTGACAACATAGCTGACATGTCTTTTATAAATCCAAGTGGAGAAAGAACGTTATCTTTTAACTATTCGCTAGGACAGCTTAATACCATTGAAGGCTCAACTGATGCAGCGATGCCTTCTATATACAGAATTCTTTCTAAAAAAATTGCTGATGAGTTAGCTTGGTATTTTAATATCCACTAACCCAAGAACTCTGTTTGACCTATTATTCAAAAGTTTTCAATGCAAGTCTTGATTCTATGGAAATGATAATTCCTTGGATCTTAAGTTATATTCCAGAGACTATTAAAACAAAGATTGGTCAAAATAAAATCGAGCTCGCTTTTGAAGAGCTGATCGTTAATATTTATGTGCATGCTTATAAGAAAGATCCTAAGCCAATATGTCTTGTATTGAAAACACAATCAAAAGGGGTGCTTGTAGAAATTAGGGATTTTGGTCCTGAATTTAATCTTATTGAATATGAGCCAAGTCAAAATCCTAAAGCCACCCTTGATACTATTCTGATTGGGGGACAGGGATTAAAACTTGTAAAAGCTGTGCTTTCAGATATTAAACACAGCTATAATGATCATATGAATTGTGTAAGCTGTATTATTGGTTAATTGCTATTTTTTTTATCCATGGAGGCAATTACAGCTTGAACATCCTGCACCTCATTAAGATAGTGCTGCAAGATTTTCATAATGTACTTAGGGGTATTGAAAACCCCTTCTGTACAAAAAGCCATTTCGAGATGAGGTTGCTTATTTTGGATTACTCCAATGAATATAAAAGTTTTAGAAGAGGTTTCTTGATTTTGAGGCATAATCCAGATGCCAAAGGTGTCATTGTATAGTGTGATTTTATCTGGAGTTTCTAAGACATGAAAATAGTTGCTTAAAGGATCTTGAGTTTCTTTTTCTAGATCTTCTATTTTCAATAATCCTAATTCTTCGATAAGTTTTATATTGACTACCGCTATACCATCGGGTAAGAAAGCAGGAAGGTTTTTTATGAAGTTCTGAAAATGTTCTTCAAGAACTTTCGGATCTGACATAGTAACTCCCTGTATGGTTATGTATGGTATAGGACCGGTAGATCACTTATGACTCACCGACGACCTAGCCTCATCTTCATTTTTTTTCCTATTTTTGAAAAGGGGGCTAGGGGTTCTTTATATAAAAATTTATGTTTTTTGTTTTTGAATATTAATGCGATAAAGAGAAAAAAAATTTATTTTTAAAAAATAAAAAATTAGATTTTTATATGAAAAAAACGGGTATTTTAATCATTTTAAGACAAGCTTTCATGGGAATTATTTTCCATTAAGAGTATTGTGTCCTGAAATTTTTATCCATTCTTGAAAAAGCTAGAATAAGAAAAGCTTTTTATGAATAAAGATTTCAAAAACCATTTAATCTTAAGATGACTATTTATGAAGTTTTTCTTTCTTAATCTTTTTGTTATTCCTCTATTCGGTTCTTATTCGGTCTCTTCAAATATTGAATCAGCTGTTATTGTAAATTGTGAAACAGGAAGGATTTTGTTTGAAAAGAAATCTCATAATAAGAGTTTTCCAGCTAGCGTTACCAAAATCGCCACAGCCCTTGTAGCCTTAGATTATTATAAAGTTAAATTAGATGATATTATCACTATTGAGCCGTCTATTCTAAAGACAGCCACTATGAGTGATAAGAAAAAAAATCCTCAAGCCTATCCTTCCTATACTCTTGAACCAGATGGAACCTCGATTAATTTAATACCATATGAATCTATATCCATGAAGACTTTACTTTATGGATTGATGCTGGGATCTGGTAATGATGCCGCAAACGCAATTGCTCATCATTGTGCAAAAAATATTCCCGAGTTTTTAAAAGTAATGAATGAGTATGTAAAAAAGCTGGGATGCAAAAATACTTATTTTACGAACCCGCATGGTTTGCATGACGCTAATCATTATACCACAGCATACGATCTTTCCTTAATGGCGCAAAAAGCCCTGAAAATTCCTTTTTTTTCTACTCTTGTAAAAACAAATAGTTATGTAAGGGAGGAGACTAACAAGCAAAAAAGTTTTCCTATTATCCAAACTAATAGACTTATTAAGCCTGGACCTTATTTTTATTCTAAAGCCTATGGAATTAAAACAGGGTATACATCCAATGCTGGGTATAATCTTGTAACAGCTGCCACAAATGGAAAAAGAAATCTTATTATGGTTCTTTTAGGCTCTAAAACATCAGAGCCTAGATATAAGGAAGCTGTGAATTTGTTCGAAGAAGCTTTCAATGAGATTAAG
>CAIPRZ010000055.1 GCA_903867585.1 uncultured Chlamydiae bacterium | reverse complement strand
CTCTTTTTCAACAAATTTCGTCTCGGCATTTTGCGCATAGATTTTTAGTCCCCCAAGCTCTTGATAAAAAACATCTCCCGAAAATTTAAGTATTCTTTCCTCTAAATTAGCCTCGGCTTTAGATCCTTTTAAAATAGCTCCTGAATTTAAAAAGACCTCAACATGATTTTCGAGCCACGCCTTATCAAAAGACAATTTCTCATTATTCCCTTTTTCTAAAAGAGCTTTATCCGTTTTGAGCTTCCCAAAAGGATGATCAATAACAACATCCTCTTCAAGAATACATAGTTTTCCGTCAAAGGAGGCTTTTTTAGACGACATTTGAGGTTCAATAAATAACAATAAGCTAATTAAAAAAAGATTCACGTTTTTTCCTTTTGAAGCTTCGCTTTAAATCCTTGAATAGAAATTTTAGGTTTACCTTGCTCTAGGTACATATCTAAAAGCTCCGCTTGCCCTTGAAAAATAGGTTTTAATCCCGCTTTATGAGATTCCACAATCGAAACAACAGCTTTTTTGGCGTTAAGATGCTGCGTAGAATAGTCCCAAATTCCATCCACGGCTTGGAAAGATCTTATTTGCTTAATAGGCTGCCCATTTTGAGAAATCATTTCTTCTAAAACCGCAGACACCTCTTCAAGATTTTCCATAAAACGGGTTTTACCCTCAGTTTTTATGATTTTAAATACCGAACTTTTTGCACATAAATATTCATGAAGACAGGATCCATCAGCTTGAACTAAATAGGCCTCTTTAATGACTCCGGTTTTATTTTGCTCCGTATTGGCCATCTCATTTCTTTGAATCGAAGGAGGCGTAGACAATCCCCACATCGCTAATATAAGAACAGCGATAAAAAGACCAAGAGATAGAAAAGAAAGACCTACGGCTTTTTTAAACATCCAGTGCTCTAATTTTTTGTAAAACTTGCAAAAGAGATTTGAGCTCCCCAATAGGGAAAACGGTATCTTTATCAGAAAGGGCTTCATCTGGTCTCATATGAGATTCAATAAAAACAACATCAGCACCGGCTGCTACGGCCGCTTTTGCAAGATGGGGAATGTATTCACGCTCTCCGCCTGATCTATCTCCACGACCACCAGGAAGTTGGACTGCATGCGAAGCATCAAAACAGACAGGATAGCCAAGCTTTTGCATAATAGGGATCGCTCTCATATCGACCACAAGATTATTGTAACCAAAACTGGTTCCCCTATCAGTTAATATAATTTTGTGGTTACCACAAGAGGTTATTTTATCGACCACATTTTTCATATCCCAGGGGGCCATAAACTGCCCTTTTTTAACATTAACAATAGCCCCTGTTTCAGCAGCGGCAATAATCAAATCGGTTTGTCTGCATAAAAAAGCAGGAATCTGAATCACATCGCACACTAAAGCCGCCATTCTAGCTTCATCGGGAGAGTGAACATCGGTTAAAACAGGGACGTTAAGCTCTTGTTTTATATTTTTTAAAATCTCTAAACCCTTTTCAATACCAGGACCTCTAAAGCTATTTTTGGAAGAGCGATTAGCTTTGTCATAACTGGATTTATAGATAAAAGGGATACCAAGCTCTGTGGCAATTTCTTTTAAAGCTATAGCTGATTCAAAAGCTTTGTCCTCGCTTTCAATCACACAAGGACCTGAAATGAGAACTAAAGGATGTTTTTTACCTATTGAAAAATTTTTTAATTTAATATCCATAGTATTTATTATTTGCGATGTAAAACCGGTATTGTACCCTATTCAAGAATTATTAAAGAGCAAGTAAATCATTCATCGAATACAGACCCTGCTTTTGGCTAACAAGCCATTTAACTGCAGCTATAGCCCCTTCGGCAAAAACATCTCTTCCAAGCGCTACATGCTTAAAAATAAGTTTTTCTCCGCTTAAATGGTAAACAATCTCATGCTCTCCAAAAACATCTCCTTCGCGAGTACTTTTGATGGGTTCCTTGATTTCTAAAAATTCTTTAATCATGAGGGCTGTCCCGGAAGGAGCATCTTTTTTATGAATATGATGAATTTCAGAAATAGAAGCTGTAGAGCTTTCTAAAGAAGAATTTTTTAATAAATGGATTAAAGTGTTCATACCGAGCGAATAATTGGCTGAATAAAAAATAGGTATCTTTTGACTTTTCTGCCTAATTTTTTCTTTTAACGACTCCTCAAGCCCAGTCGATGCTAAAACAAGGGGTATGGAGGCTGTTTCTAATAGAAGCTCAAGACCTGATGAGGAGGAGAATTCCATCGCGACCTGACAAGATTGTAACTGTGAAAAGAGCTGTTTTTTATCAAATGATAAAAAAATAACATCACACCCTTTTTCTTGAAGCTTTTGGGTTAAGATTTTTCCCATCTTGCCATTATGCCCTAATAGGCCCACTTTCATAAAACCTCAAAAATCATTTTTTGATGCCAACACTCTAGCATAGATGGCAATAATCAAGCTTCTATCTCAATCTAAAAATTCAACCTCGCCTGTAACAAAAGGGTAATAGGCCCCAACAACTTTAAGGGTGTTATTAGTAATTTCAGAAAAGAACGTTTCAGATTTTTTTATCTGATCCACAATGTATTTTATATTGTTTTTCGTTTGGCAAGCCAGCGTACATTTTGGATCTTTAAAATCAATTGCAGGTAATATTTTTTTATTAATAAAAGGGATAATGTCGGCCTGTTTTTTCCATACCGCTTTAATAGCTCCACAATTTTCATGCCCTAAAACTACAATGAGCGAGCTCCCGAGGGCTTTTACAGCAAAAGTCATACTATCTAATTCACTTTGACCTAAAACGTTCCCGGCAACCCGAATAATAAATAGATCTCCAATACCCTGATCGAATAAAATTTCTGGAGGAACACGAGAATCTGAGCAACCTAAAATAATAGCAAACGGCTCTTGTTTATTCTGTAAAACTTTACGCCTGTCATTTTGTGAACTCGAACATTGGTGGCTTTTATCATCGACAAATCTTCTATTGCCCTCTTTAATTTTTTCTAAAGCCACCTTAGGCGAGAGAGAAAAAAAGAAGCTTGGAGTTAAAAATAAAAGGCGAAATAAATTTTTCACATTTGTCCTAATAATAAATATTTAAAGAGATTATTCCGCTTCTAAATTGCCCTGCATTACGGCCGATTATACTAAGCCAGCTACCTGCAATCAGACCAATATTTTCATTAAAGTTATATTCAATAGCAGGCGCTATACTTATCACATCTAAAGAAAGCGTATTTAAAAAAGCTAATGCTCCCTTAGCGCCCGAACCTGCAAAACCGGTATAATAAGAGGAGTTTTGGTGTCTATAGACTAAATCACACGCAAGAGCCCAGTGCTTACTCAAGTTGTACTGACCGGCTAAGTTTACATTTAATCTATTCCCAATATGCATAGTGGCGTTGGTATCATAGGATCCTCCATAAAAATTATAGCCCTTTATTTTAACAGGGGTTGAAATAAAGTAGGTAATAGCGGCGCGTAATTCAAAAAAATGAATCCCCTTCAAGTACCATAATTTTGATGACGATAAACCAACACCAGACCACCAAGACCCGTCACCTAAGGCATCAGTTCTTAGCTTTTGGGGATTGAGATTTTGATACTTTCCTATCGGAAGGGACAACCTAAAAGCTAATTTTAATCCCGGCAAAAAATCGGATAACTTAGCATTATAAAGTTGATATCCAAGAGAAAAACCCCAATCACTTAAACCATAGGTTTTTTGATTATTTGTAAATTGAGAAACAATTAAAGGGTTTAAACCTATGTCTAATCCATAACCCAAACCTACTTTAAATGGTAATGCGATAGAAGAATTTATAAATGGGGTTTTAGAAACTACATCCCATGATGAATCATAAAATCCATTAATTACAAAATAGGTGTAGTAAGGCTGAATGTTAAAATGACCTTTTTGCACCACATAGCCCGATGGGGCTAGTAATGGACCAGTAAATAGGGGTCTTTCAAGGTTACCAAAATCAATATTTTGTACCGCCTGGTCGATAGACCAGAGGGAAGAGATTGAAATTATAAAAAAAGAGAGAAATCTTTTTTTTATCAAGAAAGGAGGCTTCATCTATTTCTAAAATTTTTTATTCTTTTTATGTAACTACCATCAACAGATACATAGCCTCAATCAAAAACTAATAATTAAGATCGAGCAAATATTTAGTTTATTTATTTCTTAATACTGCAGATTAACCTCCCCTTAAGCTATAGTAGCATCGATACGACTTCCTATTTTTGATAATTATGTTTCTATTTGGTGTTTTGATAGGTCTTTTTTTAGCCTCCCCGATGGGAGCTCCTAAAGAAAAAAGACAGCTCATAAATTTTCATGACATTTCTGCTAATGAACTTGTTCGCTACGTTTCACGTGTGTGCGAGGTGAGCTTTGTTTATGACCATGAAGAGCTTGAATTCCCCCTATCTTTAAACTCTACCCATAGTCTTTCTAAAGACGCTCTTCTTGTGGCTTTTAAACAAGCTTTAAAAACCAAAGGTTATGACATCAAAGAAGATAATGAGGTCTATGTTATTTCTAAAACACCTCCTGTTGTGGAAGAAAAGCCGGTAGAAGAAGAACTTGTTTTTGCCTTCCATAAGCTCAAATACCATAAAGGCGATGAACTTGAAGCCTCGGTAAAAAAATTGATAGAGCAACACAGCAATCAAAAACTTCTTAAAGCTGCTCAAACTCTGCAATGGATAAAATCGACTAATTCCATGGTCTTTTCCTCTGATATTGAAACCAAAAAAAAGCTTTTAG
>CAIPRZ010000054.1 GCA_903867585.1 uncultured Chlamydiae bacterium | reverse complement strand
CGGTAGTGATGCAATCGAGTTGTCAACAGCTTTGGCTAAAATAGTTGCACAAACTACTACAGATGCTAACAAAAGAACTACCACCGAGGAGTTTGATTTTAACAAAGAAAAGGGAGTTTACACCTACAATTTCAATACCGACGCATGGGACAAAAATGCAACAGGCGATGTAATTAAATTTGTTTATCCTGATTCGCTAGCCAAAACACAAAAAAGAAATAATTATCTAAATCGGAATGGGTGTTTTTAAGATTTTCTTTCAATTGATTAAAGCCAATCAAAGAAGGAATAGCAATAACAAGACCCATAACAGTGGTTGCAAGAGCCATTGAAAGACCCCCAATGACAGCTGAGTTTTGAGCCGCTTGGGCTCCGTTTGATAATTCAGTAAAGGTCATCAAAATACCCCATACGGTGCCAAGAAGCCCAAGAAAAGGGGCTAGGGTAGTAATGGTTGAAAGAATAGAAATATTTTTTTCTAATTTTTTCATTGATTCATTAATTGATAAGACAGCGGCATCTTCAACCATTTGAAGGTCTGTTTGAGAAAGATAAACCGATTTAGAAGTTTCTGATGCAAAAAATTTATTTTTATTGAGTAGGTCGAGTGATTTTTGACGGTAATTAAAATAAAGTTGATAAAATGGATTATTTTTTTCTTTACCTTCGTAAGACCCTAAAGGATTTTTTTGTTTAAGAGTTTCATCAACAACCTTTTTTTGCTCTGCTATTAGAACTTTAAATTCTTTATTTTTTTGAAGAATTATAAGCCAACAGATAAGGGATAAAGCCACTAAAGCTAGCATAATAAGCTTTCCAAATAGATCAGATTGCTTAAAAGCGATGATAAAAGGACGCAAACTTGTAAAATAGGAAAAAAGGTTCATAAGTGCTTTGGATTTTTTTATCCTTTAAGGAATAATTGTCTTTTACCTAATTGTCAAGAATCACCATGATCGATGCTCATCTTCATCTCTGCGATGACTTACTTTTCCCTGAAGCTTCCCAAATGATTCAAGAAGCGGCCTCTGCTCACATTGAAAAATTTCTTTGCGTAGTAACTAACAATTTAGAACTTGAACGGGCTTTTGAACTAAAAAAAAAGTTTCCTTCTTTAAAAATAGCAGCCTCTACAACTCCCCATGAGGCTTTAACTAAAATAGATCCTTTTTTTGAAATTGTTGCTAAACACGCTAAAAATAGATCTATTGATGCTATAGGCGAAACTGGTCTTGAATATTTTCATAAAGGACTTGATAAAGAGCTGCAGCTTGAATATTTAAAAAGATATGTAGGGCTTGCTGTTGAGTTGAATTTACCCCTTGTTTTTCACTGTCGAGAGGCTTTTAGTGATCTGTTTAAGGTTTTAGAAACTTTTAAAAAGCCTCTTCGAGGCATGATTCACTGTTTTACAGGAAACTATCAAGAAGCTTGTAGAGCCATAGAATTAGGTTTGCATATTTCTATTTCTGGTATTGTCACTTTTAGAAATTCTCATAGCTTACAAACCATTGTCGAAAAACTCCCTCTATCTTCTATTTTAATAGAAACCGATAGCCCATTTTTAGCCCCCTTAACTCAAAGAGGCAAGCTCAACAAGCCTTTATTTATAAAAGAAACGTATCAAAAGGTAGCCGATCTTAAAAACATTTCAATTCAAGAGCTTGAAAGACATACGCTTTATAATTTTACAAACATTTTTAAGTTGTCATAAAATTATTTAGCATGCTTAAAGTGCATGTCAATACATGCTTATTTGGGATAGACACTATGACAGGCTCAGCTATAAAACCGTTTGCTGCAAGACGTATACACTCTTTAGCCGGGCTTTGGTTCTTATTATTTTTATGCGAGCATTTATTAACCAATTCTCAAGCTGCTCTTTGGGTTGGAGAAAGCGGGAAAGGTTTTATCGATGCGGTCAATTTCATTCATAATCTTCCCTATCTTTTACTGATTGAAGTCCTATTGCTAGGGGTTCCAATTGTAACGCATGCAATAATTGGTATTCGGTATGCCTGGCATGCTAAAATGAATTCGTTTAAAACCGATGGTACTAAACCCTCATTAGGCCAATATGGAAGAAATAGAGCTTATTCTTGGCAAAGAATTACCTCCTATTTTCTCCTTTTTATGCTTATTTTTCATGTGGGAAAGTTCCGATTTTATGAATACCCTAAAAGTATTGAGCATGGGGATTTTAAGCATTACTTAGTCAAAGTCAGTTTTGATCCAGGTCTTTATACAGTGGCTGCAAGGCTTAATGCAGAGCTTTTAGATGATACTTTAAGGCAAACTAAGATTAATCAATTGACAAGCATTAGCGATGCAAAGCAAATGAATCAAGCAAAAGACTTTTTCAATAATTCAAGCTCTTCTTTTGATACAAAAGCAGAAAATGTTTCAACTGAGGCCCAGCAAAAATCAAATGAAGTCGAATATGGAGAGATTTTGGAGTCTTTTAACTTGAAAGAGCCTGGAATGCTTATTGCAGATTGTAAAGACTTTGGAACAGCTTCTATTTTAACTGTAAGGGATACTTTTAAAAATAAAATTTATGCCTGTTTATACACCCTTTTTGTAGTTGCTGCTGTTTTTCATGGTTGTAATGGCTTTTGGACAGCCTGCATAACTTGGGGTGTTATATTAAAGAAATCGGCGCAACTAGCAATGGCAACATTTAGTGTTTTTATGATGCTTATTCTTGGCTTCTTAGGATTAGCCGCGATTTGGGGTACTTATTTTGTGACATTAAAAAATTAAGGAGTTGCAGAATGCATACAAAAACACCAAAAGAGGTCATTGTTGTTGGCGGTGGGCTTGCTGGGCTTTCAGCAGCGATGCGTCTTGCAGAAAATGGACTCCATGTAAAAATTGTCTCTGTCACTCATTGTAAAAGATCCCATTCTGTTTGTGCTCAAGGGGGCATTAATGCAGCCATGAATTTAAAAGGTGAAGAGGATTCTCCTCTTATTCATGCCTATGACACCATAAAAGGGGGCGATTTTTTAGCCAATCAGCCAGCTGTTGTAGAAATGTGTCTTGCAGCTCCCGGAATTATAAAAATGATGGAGCGCTTTGGGTGTCCTTTTAATAGAACTTTAGAAGGTAATTTAGATTTTAGAAGATTTGGAGGGACCCTTTATCACCGCACTGCTTTTTGCGGAGCCTCCACAGGACAACAACTTCTTTACGCTTTAGATGAACAAGTAAGAAGGTTTGAAGTAAAAGGAGCTGTTGAAAAATTTGAGCATCATGAATTTATCCGCCTTATTCAAGATGAAAATGGGGTAGCTAAAGGAATTGTTTATTTGGATCTTCATAACCAAAAATTAGATGTTCTAAAAGCCGATGCTGTCATTATGGCCACTGGAGGTCCAGGAGTCATATTTAAAAAATCAACCAATTCCACTTTCTGCACAGGGGCTGCCATGGGCAGGCTTTATATGCAGGGTATGCACTACGCTAACGGAGAATTTATACAAATTCATCCAACAGCTATTCCTGGAGAAGATAAACTCCGTTTGATCTCTGAATCAACTCGGGGTGAAGGAGGGCGCATATGGGTTTATGGCGATGAAGCTAAAACCGTATTAAAACCAGATGGAACGACCATTACGTGCGGTAAAAAAGGGGAGCCTTGGTACTTTTTAGAAGAGCTCTATCCCGCTTTTGGTAATTTAGTCCCTCGTGATATTGCAGCGCGTGAAATTCTTAATGTCTGTGATTTGGGATTAGGAGTTGATGGTCATGCTATGGTCTATTTAGATGTATCACAACTTTCTACAAGCGCTCAGCATAAAGTAGACTCTGTTCTTGAAATTTATCAAAAATTTACTGGAGAAGATCCTAAAAAAGTACCCATGAAAATCTTCCCAGCGGTTCATTATTCGATGGGCGGGGCTTGGATCGATTATCCAGCAGCTGATGATGAAGATCGGTTAACTCGTTATCGCCATATGACAAATATTAGGGGTCTATTTGCAGTTGGTGAATGTGATTTTAGTTATCACGGAGCTAATAGGCTTGGAGCTAATTCTTTATTATCCTGTATTTTTTCAGGTCTTGTTGTGGGTAATGAGATACCTAGATTTATCGAAACCTTAAATAAACCAGCAAAAGATTATGGGCAAAAAATCTTCATTGAAGCTTTAGCTCTTGAGGAAGCTCATAAAAAGGAACTGTTATCGCGTAATGGCAATGAAAATATTCATGCTTTGCATGATGAACTTTCTGATATTATGGTACGCCATGTTACAACAAGACGATCTAATCCAGAGCTAAGAAAAGCTCTTGAAGATATTAAAAAAATAAAAGAACGATCTTTGAACATCAAGCTTGATGATAAAGGAAGTTTACTCAATCAAACCTATATTTTTGCTAATCAATTTCCAGCCATGCTTGAGCTTGCTATGGTTATCACTAAAGGGGCTTTACTTAGAGATGAATTTAGGGGAGCCCATTATAAGCCAGAATTTCCTCAAAGAGATGATGAAAATTTCTTAAAAACAACCATTGCAGCTTTTGATCCTACTAAAGATGAGCCTGAAATTTCCTACTTACCGGTTGACACCCGTTATATAAAGCCTATACAAAGAGATTATAGTAAGGCAAAAAAAGTGATCCCAGAATTTGAAAATTTGCCCGATCAAATCCCATTACCAGTCTAGCTATATGAATGAATTTTTCATTTTAAAAATTTTTCGCGGCGAATCTAAAAATCAATATTTTGAAGAATTCAAAATCAAACGGCGCCCTTTTTTAAATGTTATTTCAGCCCTTATGGAAATTCAAAAACATCCCATCAATATTAAAGGGGAAAAAGTTGAACCTGTTGTTTGGGAACAGGGGTGTCTTGAAGAGGTGTGTGGATCGTGTTCTATGCTGATCAACGGAAGACCTAGGCAATCTTGTACAGCACTTGTAGATGATATGCTTAAGCAATCTGGTACGGATGTGATAACACTTGCTCCTATGACAAAATTTTCTTTGATTAGAGATTTGGTTGTAGATAGAGAAAGGATGTTCACCAATCTTAAAAAAATTGAAGCATGGATTGATGCAGATGACTCTCAAGGAAGAGTTTTTAATTTACCAATCCCCCCCGATGTGGAAGAAACGCGGTATGTCTTATCGACTTGTATGACATGCGGCGTCTGCTCAGAAGGCTGTCCTCAAGTCTCAGAAAGATCTAGTTTTATGGGTCCTGCAGCGATTTCTCAGGTTCGATTATTCAATGCGCATCCGATCGGGACCATGAATCGAAAAGCCCGGCTTGAGGCAATGATGGGTGAAGGGGGAATTGCTGAATGCGGTAATGCCCAAAATTGCGTGCAAGTATGTCCTAAAAAAATTCCTTTAACAGAATCGATTGCTGTTATTGGTAGACAAACAACGGTTCAGGCTTGGAAAAATATGATCCACTTAGCCGATTCATAAAGTTTTGTTGCAACTACTACTGTGTTTATCTTAAAATAAGTGTCTGCTGTCTTGGACACCCTACATATCTTTAAATGCTCTCTGGCTATACTCTTTTTTTAGGGGGCTAAGCGCTTTTAAAGATGAGCTATTGATGATTTATTCATAATAATGGCCCCTTTAAAGGATTGGCCCCACCTATACAAACTTCGCTTAAGAAGCCTGATATAAAAGAACCTTTACGGCAGACTTTTTCTCTTAAAATTTTTAATTGTACAAAAAATACTTTCTCTTGAATCATAACCTCCGTGCTAGGAGGCATTTATGAAGAAGTTAAGAACTTTTTTCTTATTATTACTTCTTGGGGTACAAAATACTTTTTTCGCCCAAGATTTGTCAGAGCTACCATCAATCATTATTGATGAAAGACTCATTTGTGATTTAAGACTGATTGCTAATGGGGCTCTAGCGCCATTAGATGGATTTATGGATAAAGAGGATTACTATTCTGTTTTAGAAAATTTACGTTTAAAAAATGGCGCTGTATTTCCTTTACCTGTTGTTCTTCCAGTTACAGAGGCTGATTTAGAGAAATTCAAAGATACTGGTAAATTTGTTTTAAGAAACGTTTTCTTCAATCCCCTTGCTATCTGTCATGTAAAAGATGTTTATAAACCTGATCTGGATAAAGAGGCGACAAGTAGTCTTGGATCTTTAGACAGCAATCATCCTTATATGGAAGTTATAGCTTCACGAAAAAATTGCTTTTATGTTGGTGGTAAAATCGAGCCTCTTGCTTATTTGAAAGAATTAGATGCGCAAGAAAGCATCCTAAGTCCTGAAGAGATCAAAAATAAAATAAAAGCCGATGGCATTGAAAAATGTGTCGCTTTCCAAACACGTAATCCTCTTCATCAAGCACACGTCGCATTGATCAACGATAGTTTGAATAAAGCCGGCGATGATGCCATG
>CAIPRZ010000053.1 GCA_903867585.1 uncultured Chlamydiae bacterium | reverse complement strand
CGGTAAAAGCCTCAGGGCTTGTTAAAGCTTTTTTCCCCACTGGACAATCTATTTATTGCGATAAGGTTTTCTATAAGCCTGAAGAGTTTTTTGAGCTTCACGGTAATGAAGACAATGCTTGCCAGCTGATTGATCAGGATCTTGATTTAAAAGCTTTGTCTGGAAAATTTGATCTCAAGGGCGAAAATGGTTCACTACTTCAGGTTGAAGCTATTTTGTCTTTACCAATTAGCGGGGTTAAATCTGTATTAAAATTGAAATCTGAAGAAGTGGTATTTTCTGAAAAAACACAAATTATTCAATCCGATAAACCCACTTTAGTTGATTCTGAAGCCTATAGTTTAAAAAGCGATTTAAAGCAGTTTAAGATAAAACTTGGAGTTAATAAACAGGTAGAAGAGGCTTTATTGAATGGGCTTATCAATATTACTGGACCCCAAGGTCAAAAATTAGAATGTCCTGGTATTTTAAAACTGCATGAAGGTAAACAGCAGCTTGTCTTAAGAGCGCATAAAGGCTCATCGATTACCTGCCAAACTAACGATTTAATCATAAAATCATCTAAAGCCCGACTTTTTTATAAGCAACAGATGAACAAATTTATCCCTATAAAAATAGAGCTTGAAGATCAAGTAGAGCTTTACGATCTTAGAGAAGATAGAAAAATTTGTGGTAAGGCTCACCAAGCAGATATCTTTTTAGAAGAAGATCGGGTCCATCTTTTTGGGGACAAACAATCTAGGGTACTTTATATTGATGAATCGATTGACTTGAATTTAAGTGCGCCTGAGGTTCTTATTCAAAAAAATGCTTTAAATAAACTTTCAGTTCAAGGACTTGGAGCGGTAAGATTCAGCTTTAATGAAGATGAAAAAATGCTAATTGATAAATTAAAAAATTTAGGCCATGAATAGTTTACTTGAAGTAAGAGATCTTAAAAAAGATTACGGCAAAAAAACAGTTGTTAAAAGCTTAAGTTTTGATGTCAAAAAAGAAGAGGTTGTCGGATTACTAGGGCCCAACGGGGCTGGTAAGACAACAGCTTTTTATATGGCTATGGGCCTTATAGCTCCCGATAGTGGACAGGTGTTTTTTGAAGGTAAAAATATCACCTCCTTACCTGTTCATAAAAGAGCCTCCATTGGTATGGGATATTTAGCCCAAGAGCCATCGGTTTTTGGGGATTTAAGCGTGGAAGATAATATTGTTTGCGTTCTAGAAACCCAGGGGTTATCTAAAATAGAAAAACAACACCGTTTAGATGAACTTTTAGGAGAGCTTAATTTAGAAAAACATCGTAAGAAGATGGCAGCGGTATTATCAGGCGGAGAAAGAAGACGTCTCGAGATTACCCGGGCCCTTATTACCCGTCCTAAGCTGTTACTTTTAGATGAGCCTTTTGCCAACATTGATCCGATATCGGTACAGGATGTAAAAGATTTGATTCGCCACCTAAAAAAAAGGGGGATCTCTGTACTTATTACCGATCATAACGCTAGGGAAATCTTTTCTATTGTCGATCGAAGTTTTCTGATCCAAGAGGGAAAAGTTTTGATGTCAGGAACTGTAGATCAACTTCTTGCTAGTAAAGAGGCAAGACGTGTATACTTTGGAGAAAATTTCCGTCTGTAGTAGAAACTCTTTGAAAAAAAGGGGTGTTGGTCATTAATGTAAGGATTGATAGCTCAGCTGGATAGAGCACCCGCCTTCTAAGTGGGTGGTCGCAGGTTCGAGTCCTGCTCAATCCATTTTTTTACTTATTACCGACACGTATATGGACACACTTTCTCATAATTTTTCCCAAGCCAGCCATAGTCTTTTAGGGGATTATTCCCTCTCAATCAGCACCCCTTTAAATATTAAAAAGATTTTAGAATGGTGTAAAAAAACGGATTTTAAAAATAAAAATTTACATCAACGGCTTGATGGATTTTTCCATTTTCTGACTCAAGAAATAGAATCTATTACTCATTCTGTTTTTCTACTTCCAAAGCTTAGTCAACTCTTTGAAGAGTTAAAAAATGATCCTTTTTTTGGGTCGATCCATTTTTCTCATTATGAATTATGGCTCAATCAATACTCTGGCCTTAGCAAAGAAGCTAATTATAAAATCCGTGCTAAGATGTGTGGAAAATATATTCCACGCGATTTTTACCAGTCCTATTTTCCTATCGGTCAAAACAAGACCTATTTTGGCTCACATTATGTAACGGCTCACTCATCGCCTGATCTTGACACGACAGTAGCTTCATTTTGGGGTTGGATAGATGCTCTTGGATCTAGAGTCTCTGAGGGTCTCCATATTTGGAATGTGCCTGGTGGAGCCCCGAGTTATCAAGTAGAGTTTAAACTCATTTTTGATGATATATTTTCTCCTCATCTTTTCCAATTTTGCGCAAGGCATAGAGGGGCTTTGCAGGTTTCATCCCTAGAGCTTTTAACTCAAGTCGATATGGTAAAAAAATCGATGGAAGGTTCTTCCTTATCCATAGATCTTGAAAAAAATAGCCAAGCGGTTGTTCTTGTAGACGAGCACGGATTTTATCATGGGGACTGGAGAACTGTTGATATTGAAGGGGTAAGACAGGTAGTAATGCTTGTAAATCAAATGCTCAGACACTTTGAGAATAGATTCCAGCAAGAATTGATTACCCTTTTTTCTCAAGAAGATCTTAAAAAAAATGATTTAAAACCGTTCATTGCTCAGATGCTTGGGATGAAACTTAAAGAAGCAGAGTCTTTCAAAGAATTATCCCAAAGACAACTCAAGCATGTTTCTGATTATTTAGTACAAGTTTTAAACGTTAAAGAGGGACTAGAGGCTGATATTTCTTCTATGGCTAAAGGCTTTAGTGAAATTAGCATCACCCGATTTGAAAAATTTGTGGAGCTTGTCCAAGGGCAACTTATTGAAAAGTTATTTAACTCCTCTGGAGAGCTGACCGCCACAAGAACTGTTTTATTTAAAACGCTTGATCAAATCATTCAAGCTTTAGATGAGGCCATTCACACATGCCGCCGCTTTGTCGATCGGTTAAATGTTTCTTTAGATATAAAATCTAAAGTTTTTGGCTATAGACCTTTATATGTTACTGATAAGTCTGATGTGGAAGAGCTTCGAGCTAAAATGGGAAATAGTGCCTATTTAACTGTTACTATGCATGATGGAAATAAGCTTGTTCCTATGGGCGTCATTTATGCCAGTGACCTTTATAAACCTGTTTTAGGAACTGTTACCTTAAGAGATTTTTCAAATAGAGACGAAACTAAAGTTCCAAGCTACTTAGAAGTTATTTCTGTAATCGATCACCATAAATTACAGCTTAGTGGTACCACACCTGCCACTATTTACATTTCGGATGTTCAATCCTCTAATGTGATTGTGGCAGAGCTTGCCTTTTCGATTAATGATCGTTTATCAAGTTCTGGAATGAGCCAAGAAAAAATCTTAAAGCAATTAGAGTCTTTAAAAGCCCAAAAAGCGTCTAAATCAGAAAGACGGATCCAAATGAGGCTTTTACAAAAATTGCATGCCCTTGAGCAAAAAGGCTCTTTTTATATCGATCCAACAAGAGAATATGTGGAGTATCTCCATTTTCTATTTGCGATTTTGGATGATACTGATTTTCTATCTAAAGTGTCGTATAAAGATGTGATGACTGTCAAAGATCTTATTAATCGGATGAAAACCATTCTTAGACAAGAAGAGGTGGAAGTGGTGAACTTTGATGATCTCACTCAAGATGCCACATTTGTTCAAAATGCCGCGATGAAGCTCCTTAAAAATGAAGATTTATATTCCATCACCAAAAAGATCTATCATCATAAAGAAAAGTTTATTGAAAGTATTATTGAGAAAGGGGCTGAAGGGGTAGATAACCTATTTTTTGCTGACACCAAAGAGCAAAATGGGTGTGTACGGATCGGTCAATTCAAATTCTATCCTATTAACTATCCTTGTTATAAAAAATATGCCACAAAACTGCAGAAAGCTTTTATTTCTGAAAGCATTAAATCCTCCACAAGTAAAAAAGAAATCGATCTTCACCTCTTTATGATTTCCACCCTTGCTGGTATTGATGCTGCTAAAGATCAACCAACCTCGCATCTAGATGAAATTTGGCTGTATGTGCCAAAAGATTCTGAAGGGGGTATGACCCATTTAAGATCTTTCTTAAATGCTTTTGGGGCTTCAAGTGGCGCTAAAAAAGCTATTAAGCAGATTAAGCTCTATGGTAAAAAAGATCTTTATGAAGATCTTCTTATCTCTACTTTGGGCTCGAGCCTAAAAGTGCCTATAGATTATTTGAAATCTGATGTAGGGGGAGATCTTATTGTTTTAGAGGTGATTTCTGGTTCTATGAACTCTCGAAAAGCGATGATTACCCCATTTTTACCTAAACTTGTGGGGTGAATCCCCAAGAGTTTTTTTTTAAATTCTTTTAATTATTTACTAAATGGGCTATTTTTGGCCTACATGGAAGATGTCCATGAACGCTTACTCAATCTGAAAGGAACGAAATATGAAAGAATTCGTCGAATACATCGTCAAGAATCTTGTTGATAATCCTGATAAAGTCCAAATCAGTGAAGTGGGTGGCACTCATACCCTTATTATAGAACTTAAAGTTGAGAAAGCTGATATTGGTAAAATTATCGGTAAAAAAGGTAAGACCATTAATGCGATCCGTACTCTTTTAATGTCTGTTGCAAGTCGCAATGGTATCAGAGTCAATCTAGAAATTCTGGAAGAAGGGGAAAAGGCCGAGGCCGAAGTTTAAAAAAAACCCCAGTTAAACTGGGGTTTTTTAATCTTATTGTTCTAAAATTTTTGTTACAAAATTTTTCAGATGTACGTCATTTATCTTTTTAAGAACAGAAAGTATCGCATAATCAGATTCTGTATGAATCTTCAAAAAGTCTTTTAAAAATTCTTCTTCATTTATTTTTACAGTGCTTAGCATTTCTTTAAGATACGTTTCTAGCGAAAAGTCTTCGTTTTGCTGAGATATAAAATAGACAAAATCAAAGAATTGTTTTCCAAGCAATTGATGCACTTCATTAAGACGATCTAGTCTATCCATGCAAAGCATATATCCTAAACCGCTATTGAATAGAACAGCTAGCCTATCTGAAGAATCTTCAGAAGAAGCCTTTTGAAAAATATTTATAAATAGGTCAAGTGCGGATTCTACTTCTTTGTTTTTAAGATCAACAAAAGCTTTAGCAAGAAGTTGGCATGATTCAGGCGAAGTCGCACTTTGATCTAAAGTGGAAACTTCTGAATTCTCTGACGTGCAGGCGTCTAAGCAAGATTCACAAGTTTTTTCAGGCTCATCTAATGTGGAAACTTCTAAACTATCGGAGCTATTATTCTCTTGAGAAGGCTCTTCTAGCACACAGACATCAGCTGTTTCATTTACAAGCACCAATTCACAAGATTCTGAATTATTTAACTCAGATTCTTCGCATGTATTTGCGAAGCTTAATAGGGGGAAAGAAAGACAAAAAAACGTGATGAATAATTTCATAAATATTGACCTGGTTAATGGACAAGCACTAGGGAATGTAACATTCAAAGGACAATTAAAAAAAGGGGATATATTAAATATTTAAGAATAAATAGCGGGGTCGATTTTGCGCTGATTTAAAAACTCTTGCATATCTATAGCAAGGGGGGCTTTTAAATGAAGAGGCTTATGATTAATGGGATGGGTAAAAGAGATCTCATAAGCATGTAAATACTGCCTTTTTGTTTTAAAGCTTGTATTGGCGTTGACATAACCATAAACAGAGTCACCAAGAACCGGTGTTTTTCTATATTGCATATGTACACGGATTTGGTGGGTGCGGCCGGTAATAATCTGAAGTTTTGCAAGTGTAATTTCGTGATCGTAAAATAAATTTTGGACAATTGTTGTGGCCTGTTTAGCATTTGGGGTAAAGCTTACTGCCATTTTTTGTCTAAAATTTTTATGACGCGCTATCGGAGCTTCTATGGTTTCTTCCTTTACTTTGCCAAGGCATATAGCTAAATAACTTTTTTTAATTTGCCGATTCATGAATTGCTGGCTTAAGGCTTCATGAGCCTGGATCGTTTTACAGGTGATAATGAGCCCTGAGGTGTCTTTATCCAGCCGGTGCACGATACCTGGCCTTAAGGTGTCATCTTGGTCCTGTTCTATGAAGCAATGGTATAAAAGGCCGTTTACAAGGGTGTTTTCAGCATGTCCTGGCGCTGGGTGGACCACAAGCCCTGCCGGTTTATTAATCACAAGAAGATGTTCATCTTCAAAAATGACATCAAAATCCATTTTTTGTTTGGCTAATGAGGGGACAACGGGGGCAGGAATCTCGACAGTAACTAGATCGTTAAAATTAAGTTTATAGCTTTTTTTAGCAGGTTTGTTGTTAACTTTAATTAATTCCTTGTCAAAAAGCGATTCGTAGAAGGAGCGGGTATGCCCTTCGAATAAGACCGGAAGTGCCTTATCTAAGCGCTTATTAGTAAATTCAGGAGAATCTAAAGTAAAAGACTTAAGTTTTTTCATAATTATAAATATTATAATTGTTTTAGAAACTTAAGTCCAAATTTAAAATTAAGAATATTCCTGCTGGTCTTCCTGCATTTTTTTTAGGGCTTCAAGCATATTATTTTGATCTTGCTTCATAGCTTGGATTGTATAATTGATGAAGTTATTAGTAATTTTTTTAACCTCTTCAGGGCTTGCTCCTGGCAGCATCTTAGCAAACGGGCCTATGGCTGGGGGTTCATTGGGCGTTGGTGGGGTGGATGGGATTTGCGGTGAAGAGTTGTTATTTATCGGTGGTATTCCAGAATCCATCATAGATCCTCAATTGAGTGTAGGTGTTTGTTTACTTGATCTATACTGTATCCTCTATAAAGAAAAAAGCGATATCCTTTTTGTCTCTGTTTGATTTCTTTAGAGCTCAGTAATGGTTTTTTTTTCAAAATAAGTTTTCTTAGAGTTTCTTCTTCCTGCTCTTTGGCTTCTTCATACAAAGCAAAGATGGATGGTAGTTTACTATTCTTTTTATCTTCTTT
>CAIPRZ010000052.1 GCA_903867585.1 uncultured Chlamydiae bacterium | reverse complement strand
GCCTATGAAGCTAACTTTATTTCTAACTCCCATACCAATACTGATTTAATCCTTACAAGAAATCTTATCCTTGATTTCTTAAGCACCCTTGTAAGCCCTTCTAGCAATTAAATTTTGTATTAATAAATATTATTTGGATTTGTCTTCTACGTCTTTAATCTTTAGATGTTGGGAAGATTCAGCAACCATCATTTTTTGACCGTTATATTCGATGATGTAGAGGACGCTTTTTTGAGATAGCGGTTTAGTTTCTAAAACTTTAATCGAAGATTGGTGATTAAAAAAACCAAATCGGGAATGGGATAATTTCCTAAGAAGCCAAACAACAAGCCATAAAGCCAAGATCAATACAACAAAAGAAATCCCAAGTCTTAAAAAACTGGGCGCTGTTTTTATAGCAGGGGCTGAGGTAGGATCGGTAACGGTATTCATTAAAAAATTAAACATGAGGTGAGCTCCTTTTTTCTTTATTTAAGAATGCCAAATGCTTGTGTGTCAAGAAAGAATATTTGATGGTTTTTTCGTTATTATTTGAGATAATAGCCCAATATTTTTAAGGATACATGAAAAAAATACTTATAGCTTTAGATATTGATGGGACCATTACCGATGAACTGGGACAGATCCCATTAGGTGTCATTGATTATTTGAAAAAGCAAAGCGATCTTGGGGCTATAATTGCCTTTATCACTGGGAGATTTTTCCCATTTGCTTACGTGCATTTAAAAGATCTTCCTTTCAATTACTTTTTAGCGACCCAAAATGGGGCCCAGCTTTTTGAAATGCCAACTAAAAAAAATATCTATAATTACTACTTATCAAAAGATGTTTTGATGGAAATTGATCATATTGCACAAGACTATCAAGAAGATTTTATTATCTATACCGACGAAAAACTAGACTATCAAACTTTTTATCGGACAGGAAGATTTTCAAAAGCGGTTTTAGACCATATCTTAAAACTAGAATCGATGGCTTTTCATCCCTTTACAAAGCTTAATTGTCTTACAGAATTGCCTGTAAGGGCTTTTCCGTGCATTAAGAATTTTGGAACCTATGAACAGGTGAAACCTTTAAATGAGGCGATTGCTTTAAAGCTCCCTGTTGAACAGAGCCTTATTCAAGATCCAACATCTGAAATGTATTGTATGAATTTAATTACCCATTCCCAAGCTTCAAAAGGGGGAGCTGTAAAAAATATTCTACGGTTTTTAAATAGTGATCTTAAAGTTATCGGAGCTGGTAATGATCGCAATGATATATCGCTTCTTAAAGCCTCAGATATTGCTATTTGTATTGGTCATAAAGCTCCTAATGAGCTTAAAGAGGTCTCAAGTATGATTGCTGAAACCTCGGGTCTTGGTTTAATAGATTATATAGAGAAAGCTAAACAGGTATTAGGATTGTAGATGGACATAGGATTTGAGATTGGGAAAAAGCTTAACCTTCTGGCATTAAATGCGGCTTTGATTCGTCAGAATAAAGAAACTTTATGGATTCATTTTGATGAAAAAGATCCTTTTAATTTTAAAACCCCTTTAGTTCCTATTATTGAAAATATCGCTTATGTTTTGACCCGTTTTAATCACAAAACACAAGATTCTTTTCAAGCAGGACAAAAAAGACTCCAGCAGATTTTAGCGCTGCACCAAGGGGGTAATTTCCCAAAGTACCTTCACCAGTTTCCAGATTTTGAATCGCCCTATATTGGTCTTTTAGCTTTCCCTTACCTTTATAAAATTTCAAAAAATTTCGCTCCCTATTTGAATAAAGAGATTCTTTCCCAAGTAGATTTGGTGCTAGAGGAAATACGCAAAAAAACAGATCAGGTAACGCTCTATAATCAGATAGAACCTCTTGCAGCTTTTATAAGGAATAAACAGGTAGGTGCTCTCAATGAGTCCTGGGAATCGGGGCTTGCTTTTAGTCTTATCGACAGCACTGTTTTAAACCTATCTTTACAGCCTTATGGTAAATACCTAGAAAATGGTCACTTGATGCTTAGTTACCTAGATTTTATAAAAGGGGATCACTTTAAAAAATATAGCCCTGATCTTTTGAAAGATCATCCTATGCACCTTAAGCTTTCTTTATTTTATGAACCTTTTATAAAAAAGAATTATCCAGATGAGCTGTTTACTTCTAAAACGTTTAAAGATGGTCTAAACTGGAAAGATGATTTTGATGCAGGCCATGTTTTAAGTTGGGATGAAAAAGCTCATAAGTTGAGCCATAGCCAAACCGAAATCTGTCTGAAAGGGAAGCTTGATCTTCATGAAGCTTTAGGAATTTATTTCCCAAAAAATATGGTTGTTACCCAAAAAGGGCTAAAGGGAACCTATTTTATAAAAAATATCCCAATTCTTGTTGAAGGCCATGATAAATCTTTTGTCATTACCTCTGATCATAATATGGGACTTGTAAAAGAAAAAAGACCCAAAGAGCTTTTTGATGAGCCTTCTTTGAGTCTTAAAATCCTTTCTAGCGGGGATTATAATCTAACGATTAATCAGTCCTGAAGGGTTGGGCTATCCACAGACATTCCCATAACATGAAGCCCGTTGTCAACATACAGCGTGACCCCTGTAACAGAGGCTGAAAGATTTGAAGTTAGATATAAAGCCGCGTAACCTACAGCTTCAGCTTCCATATCTTGGCTTAAAGGTGCGTTGACTTTGGAGTAATTAATCATCTTTTCAATAAAACCAATAGCTTTAGCGGCGCGTGATTTTAAAGGACCAGCTGAGATAGTGTTAATTCGAATTCCCCATTTACGACCAGCTTCCCAGGCCAGGGTTCTTGTATCACTTTCAAGGGCTGCTTTTGCTGAGCTCATTCCGCCCCCATAACCTGGTATTGCTTTTTCAGAGGCAAGATAGGTGAGAGAAATTACAGCTCCACCTTTGCGCATAATCGGACCAAAATGTTGAACTAAAGAAACCATAGAATAAGAAGAGGCTGATACTGCAGCTAAGTAGCCAGCGCGTGAGGTTTCAAGTAATGGTTTTTTTACTTCAGGACCATTAGCTAGTGCATGAATCAAAATATCAATATGCCCGTAATCTTTAGCTACCTGATGGGCTACATCTGAGATGGTGTAGTGGTTAGCTTCTATATAACGTTTGTTTTCTTTAATTTCTTGAGGAACATCTTCCATTTTATCGAAAGCGGCATCAAGCGGATAAACTTTAAGAATTTGCATCATACTACCGTCAGATAAAAGACGCGATTCATCAAATTTTCCCATTTCCCAAGATTGGGTAAATATTCTCATAATCGGGGTCCATGTACCGACAAGTATTTGACAGCCAGCTTCTGCAAGCGCTTTAGCAATCGCCCAACCATACCCCTGATCATCGCCGATACCGGCAATAAAGGCTTTTTTTCCGCGTAGATCAATTTGTTTTAACATCGAAGTCTCCCAGTTAGATTAAAGAATAATGCAGGAATTATTTTTAAATTGCAAATTAAGCATAATAAAAAAAATTTTATTTTAAAAATAAACATTTTTAACTATAGATGAATTTAAAGGAATTTTTTTAATATTAGGTTTAATTTATGAATTGGAAAAAACAGCTAACTACTCTGGCCTGTTCTCTTTTGATACTCAATCCGCTGGATGCTGCTAGACAATTAGATAAAAATTTACAAAATCCTCGAACCATTAATGATACAGCCTCTGTTTTGCAAGAAATGCATGGGCAAATGAAGCTGATGCAAGAACAGCTTATGAGCTTAAAGGCTTCACAAGCTTTACTTTCTGCAGAAAGCGCTATTAAAAATCTCACTCCAAAAGTAAGAAAATTAGAGGTTCATTTAGAAAGACTTGAAAAGCAAATAGAGCAAACAGCAACAGGTGATGAATTAACAAAGCTCAAAAACGACGTTTATGATTTAAAATCTAAATTAGGCGCTCTTATTAATGCTCCAGAAGCTAATGTTGATGCAACCCTAAGGGCTTTAAATCCTACTCTTGATCGTCTCCAAAAACAGGTTCACTATCTTTATGAATCTAACAAAAACCAAGTCCAAAAAAATATTGATTTTGTAGAGGAAAAAATCAATCAAGTTTCACAAAGAATTGAGAAATGTCAGTTTGATGTGGCGCAAAGATTTGAAGATATTCAGGGCGTGGGCTCTAGTATCAATATGATACGTCAAACTCTTCAACAAAACAATTCGCTAATTAATGGCTTAAAAGTTGACATGGAAGGCTTAAAAAACGAAAAAATAGGTTTGATATCTAAGGACATTCAAGCTCTTAAAGATCAAATTAATAAAGATAAGCTTGTTGAAAATATTGCCCATCTTAAACAGCAAATCAATAAACTTGCTCATGTATTTAAAAATTCATTAGGTTCTATCGAAAATGCCAATCAGCAATCTGAAAAAACCTTAGAAAAAATTAATAATCAGGAACATAAAATCAAGTTTCTTTCTGAAATTCAAGATAAGCATAAAATGGGTCTAAATGCTCTAAATAAAAGAACACAGGGGCTTAATTCTCAACTTCAACTATTTAAAACCGTATTTGAACAAAACGTTTTAACTCTAGATCATTTTAATACGATTAAATCAGTTATTGATAACACTCAAGCAGAGATGAATGTAAAATATACAAGCATGGAATCGCAAATCACCGCTTTAGCCAGTTTGAAGCCTGAAATTACGACTTTAGACAAAAAAAGCCAGTTTCTTTATCAAAAAAATCAAGATTTAGATAATC
>CAIPRZ010000051.1 GCA_903867585.1 uncultured Chlamydiae bacterium | reverse complement strand
CTTGTAGAAAGTCTTAAATGCGATGCGGTATGCCAAGATTTTGCCATTAACGCCCTTTACTCGATAAAAAAAATTACCTATGAAGAGGCGATAAGACGTGCTTTTACAAAAATTGAGCAAAATGAGGTGGTGTCATCGTGGAAAGATGCACTGTCATCCTCAAGCATACCTCCGGACATATTAACAGCTATTGAAGTGCCCACCTATGGGTGTGTTTCTGATTCAAAAACCCTTGTCATCAAAGAAGAAGAGGTCGAAGGGTGCCAAAAAAGATTTTTTGGAATCGGAGGAGAAAGGGGCTGGTACGCCCTTGATAGTCTATGGAAAATGAGAGGGTGGATCGATAAACTTGTAGGTGGTGTAGGCCTCCGTCGAGGGCGGACTAATCCCGACACGATAAAAACGGGGGAATCGCTTGATTTTTGGCGAGTGATACTAGCGGATGAAAAAACGCATCGCTTGGTTTTATTTGCTGAAATGAAAGTTCCTGGCGAGGCGTGGCTTGAATTTAAAATCGTTTTGGTTAATGGACAGTTAAACTTTATTCAAAAAGCCACTTTTAGACCAAAGGGACTATGGGGAAGGGCTTACTGGTTTTCTATGCTCCCTTTTCACCATTTTATTTTTAATCAGATGGCAAGAAAAATTGCTTATGGATAAAAAAAAGCCTTTCGGGGGTTACCCAAAAGGCTTTTTAATATTAGAGACTAATTTAGAAAAATTAGGCTTTAATTTTGATATCCACACCTGCTGCTACTGATAAAGATTTAAGTTTATCGATAGTGTCTGGAGTTGGGTTCAAAATATCAAGCACTCTAACATGAGTTCTTGATTCGAACTGCTCACGAGATTTTCTATCAACGTGAGGAGATCTTAATACTGTCACGATTTGTCTACGTGTAGGAAGAGGAATAGGACCTGCTATGCGAGCTCCAGTCCTCTTAGCGCACTCAACAATATCTGAAGTAGATCTGTCCAAAACGCGTTGGTCATATCCTTTAAGGTGGATACGGATCTTTTTTCTTGCTTGTTTAGCCATTTATTGAGTCCTTTATTTCTTACAAATTTCTTCTTGTATTTTAGCAGGTACCTTTTCAAAGTGAGAAGGTTCCATTGTATAGTTCGCTCTACCTGAGCTGAGTGAGCGGAGCTGTGTGGAATATCCAAACATTTCCGATAGCGGAACTTCAGCTTCGATATTAATCACAGATTTAAGCGTTGTTTGTGATAAAATCTTACCACGACGACGGTTAATATCTCCGATAATATCACCCATGAACTGTTCAGGAGTCGTCACGACCACTTTCATAATCGGTTCTAGAATTACAGCACGACCTTTTTTAGCCGCATCTTTAAGCGCCATAGATCCACAAATCTTAAACGCCATTTCACTGGAGTCTACTTCGTGGTAGGAACCAAAGACGATGTTGACTTTAACATCAACAAGTCCGTAACCAGCAAGAACTCCGGAAGAAAGTCCTTCCTCGATTCCTTTGATAGTTGGGTTGATGTATTCTTTTGGAATAGATCCACCAACGATCTTACTAACGATTTCATTCCCTTTGCCCACTTCATTAGGTTCAATCTCAAGACAGACGTGAGCGTATTGACCACGACCACCAGATTGCTTAACGTATTTGGTTTCAGAGTTAGCAGGAGCTGTGATAGTTTCTTTATAAGAAACTTCAGGCTTACCAACGTTAGCTTCTACATTGAATTCTCTAAACATACGGTCGCGGATAATTTCAAGGTGGAGTTCTCCCATCCCAGAAATAATGGTTTGACCTGTTTCTTCGTTAGAAGTTACACGGAATGTAGGATCTTCTTCTGAAAGAGAGGATAACGCTTGAGCTAATTTTTCTCTGTCCGCTTTGGATTTAGGTTCAATAGCCATTGAAATAACAGGCTCAGGGAACTCCATTTTCTCCAAAAGAAGAGGACAATCTTCAGTACATAGAGTATCACCAGTACTTGTATATTTTAGACCAATACAGGCGGCAATATCTCCTGTGAAGAAGTCATCTCTATCTTTACGCTGGTTAGCGTGCATTTCAAGAAGACGGGAAATACGTTCTTTTTTGTCTTTAGAGGTGTTAATTAAGGTAGAGCCTTTAGTAAGGGTTCCTGAATAAACACGGACGAAAGTCAAACGACCAACATAAGGGTCTGTCATGATTTTAAAAGCAAGACAGGCTAGTGGTCCGTCATCTTTCGGCTCTAAAATCATCGGCTCGCCATTATCAATGTTGATACCTTTGATTAAACCACGATCTAAAGGAGAAGGCATCCAAGCGATAACGGCATCAAGTAGAGGTTGAACCCCTTTGTTTTTAAACGCTGTTCCACAAAGAACAGGGAAAAACTTAATGCTGCAAACAGCTTGTCTGAGTTTTTTATGGATCTCTTCTTCTGTAAGCGATGCTGGGTCTTCAAGAACTTTCATCATGAAAGTCTCATCAGACTCATCAACAGTAGCTAGTTCTTCAAGAAGAGCGGATCTCATTTTTTGACATTGGTCTAAAAGATCAGCTGGGCAATCTTCTGTTTCGTACTCAGCGCCAAGCGTTTCATCATTAAAGATGTAGGCTTTCATTGAGACAAGATCAACCATTCCTTTGAAATCTGATTCAGCACCGATTGGGCATTGAACAGGGATAGCATTGGCCCCTAATTTCTCTTTCATGGTTTCCACCGCGTTAAAGAAATCGGCCCCAACACGGTCCATTTTATTAACAAAAGCAATACGAGGAACACTGTATTTATCCGCTTGACGCCATACGGTTTCAGACTGAGGCTGAACACCGGCAACAGCATCAAATACAGCTACAGCACCATCAAGAACTCTAAGTGAGCGCTCAACTTCGATAGTAAAGTCAACGTGACCTGGGGTATCGATAATGTTGATTTTATGATCTTTCCAGTAAACAGTTGTGGCAGCAGACATAATGGTAATGCCGCGCTCTCTTTCCTGTTCCATAAAGTCCATCGTGGCTGCGCCTTCGTGAACTTCACCAATTTTATGAGATTTACCTGAGTAGTACAAAATACGCTCGGTGCAAGTAGTTTTACCTGCATCGATGTGCGCCATAATACCGATATTTCTTACATTTTCTAACTTATCTATTTCGCTTCGTTTTGACATGAATATTATCTATGTATTAGGGTTACCATTTAAAGAACGCAAAAGCACGATTAGCCTCAGCCATACGGTGAGTGTCGTCTTTTTTCTTAATCGTACTGCCTTGATTCATAAAGCAATCGTGAAGCTCTAAAGCAAGACCTTCTTCCATGCTTCTGCCAGCTTTTTCGCGGGCATATTGGATGATCCACTTCATCGCCATAGATGTTTTTCTAGAAGCGGGGATTTCTACAGGAACCTGATAAGTGGCTCCACCCACACGTCTTGATTTAACCTCAAGTTGAGGTTTAGCGTTTTCTAAAGCTTGCTCAAAAACTTCTAGGAAGTTTTCAGAGTTAACTTTTTTGCCGAAACGCTCGATGGCATTGTAAACAATTCTTCGGGCTACGCTCTTTTTCCCGTCATACATCAGTCGGTTGATAAATTTGGCAACCGTAAGACTGTTGTAAACTGGATCAGGGCTAATTTCTCTTTTTTCTGCACGTCTTCTTCGCGACATAGTTTCCTTGCAACTTTAATAACGTTTATTCATTTGGCTAAAAAAGGGTTTTTTAGCCTGCCCTAGGAGGATTCTTAAAAATTAAGAATCAGCCTTGAGCCAGGATTGCGATTAAAAACACAATCCTAATATTACTTCTTAGGGCGCTTTGCGCCGTATTTGGAACGAGATTGCTTACGATCTTTTACCGCAGCACAATCAAGAGTTCCTCTAACGATGTGGTAACGCACACCAGGAAGGTCCTTTACACGACCACCACGAACAAGCACAATGCTGTGTTCTTGAAGATTGTGCCCTTCACCGCCGATATATGCGATAACTTCTTGACCGTTAGATAGTCTTACCCAAGCTACTTTACGTAGAGCTGAGTTAGGTTTCTTAGGGGTCTTAGTCTTCACCTGTAAACATACGCCCCTTTTTTGAGGACAGCGTTGAAGAGCGGGTGACTTGTTTCGTCTTTTCTTGGTTTCACGACCTTGACGAATGAGTTGATTAATTGTCGGCATAAATGCCTATCTCCTATTCAGATAAAAAATGACACACCCGATCACTATAG
>CAIPRZ010000050.1 GCA_903867585.1 uncultured Chlamydiae bacterium | reverse complement strand
TGCAAGTAATTCAAGAACTTCTGGAAACTGTTCCTATTTCTGAAGAAGATAGAAACTGGGCTGTTAGAAAAGCTAGCCAGCAGGGGCATTTTGCTGTTGTTGAAGCTCTTTTTGCTGACGGGGCTACTATTTCAGAAGATGCCAGAGGGTGGGCTATTAGAGAAGCTTCTGAAAATGGTCATTTAGCTATTATTCAAGTTCTTCTTGCAAAAGGAGATCCTATTTCTGAAAAAAATAGGGGCCTGGCTATCATAGCAGCTACTCTTGAGGGTCATTTAAATATTATCCAAGCGCTCCTTGCTAATGGAGCTATTTCAGAACAAAATAGAAACTTTGCTGTTAAATCAGCTGCTAGACAAGGTCAATTAGATATCGTTAAAGCTCTTCTTTCGAGCGCTCCGATTTCAGAAGACATGAGAGGCCTTGCTGTTAAAGCCGCTGCCAAATATGGTCGATTAGATATTGTTCAAATTTACCTTGCTGATGGACAGATTATTACAGAACGAGATAGAGGCCTTGCTGTTATAGAGAGCGCCGTAGGGGGCCATTTAAATATTGCTCAAGCTCTTCTTAATAACGGGCCGATTTCAGGCGAAAAAAGAGGCCTTGCTCTAAAGGCTGCTGCCAAACATGGTCATTTAAATATTATTCAAGCGCTCCTTGCCAACGATGCTATTATTTTAGAACGAGACAGAGGCTTTGCTGTTTTATCAGCTTCTGAATATGGTCATTTAAATATTGTTCAAGCCCTCCTTGCAAACGGGCCAATATCAGAAGACATGAGAGGCTCTAGTATTCAATTAGCTGCTGGGGATGGTCATTTACAGATTATTCAAATTCTCCTTGCTAACGGGGGCATATCTCGCGCAGATAGAGACGCTGCAATTAGCATAGCGTCAGAAAATGAATACATAAATGTGGCTCAACTCCTAGCTTTAGTAGTTCCTTCTGCCGATCCTGGTCTTTTAAATGCCATAGATTTTTGGCAAACTCGGAGCCGCTTTCATGAACCCTTTAATTTTAGCTTGCTAAATGGACAACCCTATTCAGACAGTTTAAAGAATTTTCTTGGGCGCTTAAAAGAGGTAAAAGACTTTAAGAACTCAACAGAAGCTGGAAGAGGGCAATTGGCTAATCGAGTGTTTTTAATTTTAAAAGGGATGCTTGAAAATGAAAAATTTAAGGAATTAGCATTTGTGCAAGCTGATGAAGCCTTATCCCGATGTGCGGACCGGATAACTTTAGGATTAAATAGCCTTGAAGTTCTTTATCACATCCATATTGGATGCCATGGACAAACCGCGTCACAACTAGCAACCCTTGGTGTCGGACTTAAAAGACTTGATCTGATTAGACAAAAAACAGCCGAGCTTCATGCTACTGGCGGGGATTCTGTAGAAACAGAGCTGTTTCTTCAACTCAAGTTAAAAGAGGCCCTAAATCTCCCTATTAATACTGAAGGCATGCTTTATTCTGGAATGTCCAGGGCCACAGACGCCGATATTCCAGCCATCTTAGAACAAATAAAAGCGCGAACCAGCACTAAAGAGGATGTTGTTCAACTTTTAGTGGATCAAGATTTTTGGAAAGATCATCTTCGAAGTGAAAATTTAGATCGTTATGTTGAACTTGCCGATTTAGAACGTTACCATGGCAATGAGTTTGCTATGGCTGAAGCGATTCGAAATCAATATGTAGCCGATACTACAGCTTGGTTTGAAGCTAACCAAGCACCCTTAGCAAGCCAAAGCTCAGGCCGCAAGAGAGGAAGATCTCTTTAATGTCGCTAAAATCACTAAACAATCCTCTATAGATCATGAAGCTTTAGAATCGGATCATAAATTAAATCTTAAGCCCCAATAATTAAAAAAACTGTCCTTTTTAATTTTATTTCTAAACAGAATAACTTTAAATTTGCCTAATATTTCATTTCTAGCCTAAATTAAAAAGATCTTAATCTTAAGATTCCAAGTGATGGGGTTTTATGAATAGCTCTAATGCCCGGTTAAATACCCATTTAGCCCATATTCTTTTTTCCACTTTAAAACAGCTTGGGATTGATTCCGTGTTCATGGCACCTGGATCTAGATCAAGTCCTCTGGCCCTTGCCGCTTTTCACTATGCTCTTAATTTTTACACCCACTTTGATGAAAGGGCTCTTGGCTTTATGGCGTTGGGTTACACAAAATCCCAGTTAAAACCGGCTGTGATTATTACAACCTCAGGATCTGCGGTTGGCAATCTTTTACCAGCTATTATGGAAGCTTATATGAAAAAGCTTCCGCTTATTGTCATAACAGCTGATCGTCCTCATGAACTCCATCATAGAGGCGCTAATCAGACGCTTAAACAAAATGGCTTATTTGATGATTATACGATTTTTTCAACAAGCTTCGAAACTCCGCAACACCAATTTAATGAAAAAGCTTTTTCCTCATTAATTAGTTACTCAGCCTTTATTGCAAAAAAAGGGCCTGTACATCTTAACATTCCCCTAGCAGAACCCCTTTTTGATCCGATTGTCGATTTTCCCCATGATGTCGAATTTAGAAAAGATTTAACTTTTTTACCTCAGATTGATTTAAAAAATAAAAAAGGGATTCTTATCTTAGGAGAAGAGGCTGCCATAAGTTTAGAAGAGGCCACCTATTTTAATGAGCTATCAGAAATTTTAGATTTTCCCATCTTGGCTGATATCAGCTCAGGTTATAGAAGCCATGGTCTCCCCTATCTTTACTTCACCCCTTTTATGCTAGAAACAGTTAGTAAAGAGATCGAAGTTATTTGGCATTTTGGAACCAAAATCATCTCTAAATCTTTAGAGAACTTATTAAAAAAGTTTTCTGGAACCTATATCCATTTTGATGAAACACAAAACCTTTATGATCCCTTAAACCGGATTGATTACACGGTTAGAGTAAATAAGGAGTTGAAAAAAGAGCTCTTAAATCTTTCTTGCCAAAAGACTTTTTTTAAGGACTATATTTATAGTTTCAACGCCCCCTTAAAAGATAAATTAGAGCAACTAATTAAAGAATATCCAAGTTATGAAGAGGCGATGTATTGCCATCTTCTTAGCAAGCTTGATCTTGTAAATACCCAAATTTTTTGTGGAAATTCCCTACCGATACGGCACATGGACACTTTTTTTTGTCCTGATAAAACAACAGCAACGATTTTTACGCAAAGGGGAGTTTCTGGAATTGATGGACTAATTGCAACAGCTTGTGGTTTAAGTACCAATGGGGTTTTAACCTATGCCCTTCTTGGAGATCTGTCTTCACTTTATGATATCAA
The DNA here is from genome assembly GCA_903867585.1 of uncultured Chlamydiae bacterium. Classification (GTDB taxonomy): domain Bacteria; phylum Chlamydiota; class Chlamydiia; order Chlamydiales; family Rhabdochlamydiaceae; genus CAIPRZ01. The sequence continues at coordinate 2,909 of CAIPRZ010000050.1, read as the reverse complement.
TGCGCTAGCTCTTATTGTTGCTAATAAACTTAAAGTGATCCCGATTGTTTTTAATAATCATGGAGGGGGCATTTTTTCTTATTTGCCTATTGCTTCTCAAACGCCCCACTTTGATAGACTGATGTCAACGAATCACGCTCTTAATTTTAAAGATTTAGCTCATGGTTTTGATTTAGATTATATTCAAATAAGTTCAATAGAAGAATTTGAGAGCTTTCTTAAAAATCCCACCCTTTATACTCTAATTGAGATTGTATCCTCTCAAGAGGGCAATCCAAAGTTTCTGGATAAGGTTAAAGAATCGCTATGCTCTTTTATAAAAGAACTCTCAAACAATCAAAACCTGTTATCTTCTTGCACGGATTCATGGGATCTTGCCACGATGCCAAAGGACTCTTAGAGACCTCCTATTTATCCTGGCATCTTATCGATTTACCAGGTCATGGTAAAACTAAACAAACTGCAACGCTGCAAGATCTTTTTGATTATCTTGATGAACTTAAATCCCCTTTTCACCTTGTCGGCTATTCCATGGGAGGGCGTGTAGCTCAAAAACTGGCCCACCACAAAAACACACTAAGTCTAACCCTTATCTCCTCTCAAACCCTCTTCAGTGATGCAGAGTATCTAAATCGTATTGAATTTGAAAAAGAGCTTACCCAAAAGCTTCAAACCCTCCCATTTAAAGAGTTTGTTGAAGAATTTTATAAATCAAGTCTATTTACCTCTTTAAGAAGAAGGAAAACTTTATTTAATGCGATGCTGACACTGCGTCAAGATCTAGACCCTAAAGATCTCTTATATGCTCTTAAAGAGCTGAATATTGAAAAAATCATTTCCCCATTCCCCCCCTGCCCTATCCTTGAATTATATGGAATGTGTGATCTAAAATACCAAAAATACTGCAACCAATTACCTGAAGTGGTACACGTAGTAAGTATTGCACAAGCTGGACATGCCTTGTGTCTTGAAAATCCTAAGCAGTCCCTTTCCCTTATAGAAAAATTTATTACAAGATGTGAACACGATGTGGCAAATTTGCGGACAGTATAGAGATATTGAATATCATAAAATGAAAGGGGTGGCCAAAATCACCATCAATCGTCCAGAAAGACGAAATGCCTTTCGTCCATTAACTATTGATGAAATGTCTCACGCATTAAACGATGCCCGCTATGATAGTTCAATTGGTGTCATCATTTTAACTGGAAAAGGAAAAGAGGCTTTCTGCTCAGGCGGAGATCAAAAATTTAGAAATGAAGCTGGCTATACAGATGAAGAGGGCGTTGATCGGCTTAATGTTTTAGATTTTCAACGTCAAATTAGAACTTGCCCAAAACCTGTTGTGGCTATGGTGGCAGGCTATGCTATTGGAGGCGGTCATGTCCTGCATGTGGTGTGTGACCTTACAATAGCTGCAGACAATGCTATATTTGGCCAAGTAGGACCTAAAGTGGGCTCTTTTGATGGAGGGCTTGGAGCTAGTTATTTAGCCCGTATTGTTGGACAAAAAAAAGCGCGCGAAATCTGGTTTACTTGCCGTCAATATAATGCTTTAGAAGCGGAAAAAATGGGGCTTGTTAATTCTGTAGTTCCCTATGAAAAGCTTGAAGAGACTACGATTGATTGGTGCCAAGATATTTTAAAACATTCTCCTATGGCCCTAAGATGTTTAAAAGCCTCTTTAAATGCTGATTGTGATGGACAGATGGGAATACAAGAGTTAGCTGGCAATGCCACCATGCTTTATTATATGACCGAAGAAGCTAAAGAGGGTAAAAATGCCTTTTTAGAAAAAAGAGAACCTAACTTTGCCCAATTTCCAAAACGCCCATGAAAGTATCAGCCCTTACACAAAATCTCATTCGACCTAAAACCCTCATCGCCTCCATCTCCCCTGTGCTGCTTACCTCAGCTTGGGCTTTAAAGGAGGGATTTTTTAAGTTCCCCCTTTTTTGTTTACTCTTAAGCTCTGCTTTAATGCTTCAAATTCTCTCTAATATTGCTAACGACTACTTCGACGGCATTAAAGGGAGTGACAATTCGTTTAGAGTAGGTCCAAAAAGATTATCTGGGACAAGCGAGGAATATTTACAACTTATAAAAAAGATCCTCACTGGAACCTTTATAGCCACCTTAGTGCTCGGTCTTATTTTATCATTTTATGGGGGCCCTTTTATTGCCGCTATTTTTGGCATAAGTCTTATTTGTTCGATTCTCTACACAGCTGGCCCCTTTGCTTTTTCTTATAATGGAATTGCAGAACCTTTTGCTTTTGGTTTCTTTGGCCCCATTCCTTGTTTTTGTGCCGGATTTATGTTTTCTAAAACTTATAGTTTTTATCCTTTTCTATTAGGTTGTCTTCCAGGGCTGTATTCTCTCATGCTTATTACGATTAATAATTTACGCGATGTGGAATCCGATACGATGGCCCTAAAAAAGACCCTTATTGTAAAAAAAGGGAGAGCTTTTGGAAAAAAAATGATCTTAATAGCTCTTTTTACCCAAGTGTTAATCACACTTATCTTAGGACTTACTAATCCTAAAATGCTTTTAAGCTTAGTGATATTGCCAGAGGCCTTTTATTTTTATTTACGGGTTAAAAAAAGTGAAGAGGCGACAGATTTCGTCCCTCTTCTTAAAGAATGTGCCTTCCTCTACATGACCTCGACCCTTTTATGGATCAGTTTTTCGATGCTTTAACAATTACCCCCTATACCCTCAAACTTGAGGCCCCTTTTTATGTAAAAAAAGGGTTTCATCTTGAGTGGAGAAATAAAGAGGGTAAAAAGTTAATAAGTGATGTATCTCCTTTAATAGGTTATAGTAAAGAATCTGTTTCTCTAGTCTATGATCAACTAAATGCCCTTCAACTAGGAAAAAATATTCCTGATGAAAAGCTTTATCCT
>CAIPRZ010000049.1 GCA_903867585.1 uncultured Chlamydiae bacterium | reverse complement strand
CAATTTTTTATCTTAACTGATTAATTTTCCCCGATTCTTTTACTAATGTTGATAGGCTATCAAGATTTTTTGCTAGCTGTTGATCTAGTTTTTGGCTTGTTTGACCTTCGCTATCAGCTTCATTTAAGGCGATTTGTTTTTTAGAATTATAAAGGGTTTCTGGGGCACTAAAAAGGGATTGGGTAGCTTGCGTAAAAGTTGGTAAAATTTTAGCAGATACTTTTAAAGCACTTGAAAGATGATCTTTAGTAATAACAGAACCCATTGAAGAGGCCGCTGATAAAATTCCTAAAGAAAGAACTGTATAACCTTCATAAATCTTTAAGCCTCTTTGGCCAAAGGACTCTTTTTCAAAAATGGATAGATAAGTTCTTTTATTGACAAAGCTTGAGCTTGCTGTTTTTTCCATCTGACTATTAATTTTGAATATCAATGTCATCAATTCTAAGCTTGAAAAAGCTGGTTTATGTAGTTTAGACAAACTTGTAACAGGATTAATTGTATTCATAATTTATACCACATTCAAAAGTGAGGTTAGGGTTTTTAAGATGGCTTGAGCATCTTTAGTTAATTTATTTTCAGAACTTAAATTTTGAAAAAGGGCTTCTTGCTGATCCATAAGAATGGATTCAAGAACACGTGATAGGCTTTGTTGATCTATTTTTTTAGCTTCCCTTTGATTTTTATGCATATCAAATATCCCTTTAGATACCCCTTGAGTCGCTTGTATCGAGGTCATGAGTAATGGGAGAAATAACTTCAGGGTTTCAAGCGTTGAATTTAAGGCTATTTGCGCCGAATAGCTTCCGCTAATACTTGCACTAATAGCAAGACTTGTAGCAACCATGGCAGGAAGATATTGCTTTATGATTTCTTGCTGGGCCTTATTTTGGGTGAGCTTTGCAATTTCTGCATATCCATTAGATAATTCCATGGTTGTATGAATACAGCCAAAAACGCCTGTAGTGATCATTATTGAACCGACTATTGCAGCTACCCCTGTAGAACAAAGACCGGCTCCAATCGCAATAGTGATAAAAGAGGCGGCATATTCAAAAGACTTTATTATTTGTGAAGAGAACTGGGCCTTTTTTTGAGTCTCAAAAAGGTTTTTTAAATCTTCTAAAAATTCCTTAGAAGTTTTATCTAAATAAAAAGAAGTTTGCTCTAAACCTTTCATTTGATGGGAAGATAAAACACTCATTTTAGCATGGAATTCATCGATTAGCTCAATGAGAGCCATAGCAGAACAGAGGCTTTTAGTTTCAGTAGTGGTTAATGGGTGAGTATTTAAAGCAATCGGGTTCATCGGATTTGACCTTCCAAGGCTTTAACCATTTCAAAAGCACACTCTGAGAGTTTGATTTTCCCTAATTTCATTCGAACATTTCCGAGCATTTCCCAAGCTGTTTTATCATGAGGGTAGTCATGTAAAAAACTGATTAGTAGGCTTTCTGCTTGCGTATATTTACCTTCCCCATAGGCAATATTTGCCCCAATTTTTCTTTCCATGATTAGCCTGCGCTTCTTTTGATTATAGTATCTTTAAGTTTAGCATCTTCATCAAGTATATTTTTTGTAATATCCACCATAGACTTAAGCTGATCGGCACTATGTTGAAGATGAAGCATGGTTTCTTGAGACCGATGGGTAAGTTCTTTGGTTTTTTGCGTTAAGAAAGAAATAACTTCTTGTTTATTTTCCCAAACATAAGGTTTTGAGCTGATTGGGAATCCAAACTTAGTTTGGGCTTTATCAATCAAGATTTTAATATCAGAGTTTTGGTTAAAATCGACTTTTTGATCTAAAGAGCTATTTTGAAAATGTCCAATAAGGGCGCCTAAAAGATCAAGATCAGCGTTGATAGCTTGTAGCGATTTAAAATGCTCTGCTTTTTTAGATTCTTGGAGGTTGCTTGCTACATCAAAAAGATTGCAAACAGATACTGCAGGATTTAGGAAAGGTTTAGGCTCTGGATTAATAGACT
>CAIPRZ010000048.1 GCA_903867585.1 uncultured Chlamydiae bacterium | reverse complement strand
ATTTTGGGAATCTTTACTTGTAGAAAATCAGGTTAAAAAAAGCGGAAGAGAATATTTTGTCTCTTCTATCGATCAAGAAATAGTCTTTAGAAAGTTGATAGAACTTAGTTTTGTCATTAAAACCCTTAAAAATCAAAAAGTTCTCCTTTTAGAAAAAGCTGCAGGATCTATGGATGAATCAGCTTTAAAAGCAGAGCTTAAATTAGAGCTTTCTTTTGGTGATAAAAAGGCCGCCCTCGATGCCTTGATGGAATCGGTAATTAAGAAAAATCCTTTTGTAGTTTTAGATTCTAAAGAGGTCGGAATTTTACCTTTAAATTTGTTTCAAGAACTGGATGTTCTTTGTAAGGCCTCTAAAAAAGGGGAGGTCCTTGAATTTGCCACGCATCTTAAAGGGGATTTTAGCTTTAAGCAGATCGATATTACTGATCAAACCCTATTACCTTTAGATCAACTCAAGTTTGATTATTTCACTTTAAAGCTTCTAGATTTTCAAAAGCAGGGCGTTGCTTGGCTTTTAAATAAAATTCATAAAAATCAGTCTGTTCTTTTAGCTGATGATATGGGCCTTGGTAAAACGGTGCAAGTTTTAGCACTTGTTGATCTTATAAAATTAGCCCTTCCCTTAGGGGCTCTTGTTCTATGCCCTAAAAGTATTAAAACCCAGTGGCAAGAGGCTATTTCTACCTTTCTAAAAGGGATTGATGTGCAAATTCAGGTGATGACCTTTCATGAATTAAGGGCGACCGATCAAGCACTTAAAACAAGTCTTGTTATTGTGGATGAGGCCCAAGCGATTAAAAATTCACAAACCCAGCTTTTTAGTAAAGTTTGTCAAATTAAAGCCCCTTATAGACTGGCTCTGACCGGTACTCCCATTGAGAATTCTTTAAATGATGTCATCAGTATTTTTCAGTTTTTAGATAGTAAGCTTGTGGAAGATTTTCAAGGGTTGTCTTCTGTTCTTAATGCTTCAAAGATTAAAAAAAGGCTCGCTCCTTTTATTTTAAGAAGAACTAAAAAACAGGTTCTGAGCGATTTACCTCCTCTATTTGAACAAAATATCGATATTGAGATGAATGAATCTCAAAACCTGATCTACTCAGGACTTCTTGAGTCAGCTAAAAAAAATCCTCTCCATGCTTTCCAATTACTCACAAAACTCCGTTTTGCCGCGTTAGATCCAAGGCTTATTGATCCTGAGATTGAGGAAATGAGCCCTAAAACCTGGCAAATCATAGAAGATATTACCTCGATTGTGAACTCATCTCAAAAAGTTATCGTCTTTTCTCAATTTACAAGCTATTTAACCCTTTTAAAACAGCATTTAGAAACCCAAAACATTTCCTATGCATATTTAGATGGTCAAACTCTTGATCGGGATAAGGCTATAGATTCTTTTAAAGCTGATAAAAATGTTCTTCTTATGAGCTTAAAAGCAGGTGGTGTTGGACTTAACTTGCAAATGGCAGATTATGTACTTATTGCCGATCCTTGGTGGAATGAGGCCGCAGAAAGACAGGCCATTGATCGGGCCTATAGACTTGGGCGTAAAGGATCAGTGGTTGCTAGACGCTATCTTACGATAAATACTTTAGAAAAGAAAATTCAAGAACTTAAAGCTTCAAAATGGGCCCTCCTTGATGAGCTTTCTGAGCACACCACACAAAATAGCGAAGGGGTTTTAGAACTTCTTTTTTCTTAAATATTCTCTTCGTCAATAAGCTCTTGAGCCGCTGATTTTAGAGTCTTAAGCCCCTCATCAAAGCCCACTTGTTTAAGTAGCTGGTCTAAATACTTAATTTCTGCAGACAATTGATCATTAATAGATTCAAGTTCTGCCATTTTTTTTTGCATATCTGGATTCATAATAGTCTCCTTGGGTTTACTCATAGTAAAAGCAAAAATTGTGCCAACTAAATCCTAAAATAGGGTATGGCTAAAATATGGAGGCATTTTTATGAAGCTTACAGGCTGTCTTTTAATGGTTTTAGGTTTTTTTGGCTGTAGTGAAAAAACAGAAGAACAGGTTGAGCTCGAAGAGATTGTTCACTGTGAGGTAGTAGGAAAAACTGAGCAGATATAGGGAAAAATAGGGCAAGCGGACTTGCCCCAAAAAGAATTTAGTTATGAATTTGAGAAATCATTTCATCTAAGCGAACCATTTCTTCATAACGGCTGCGGCTGAGTTCATCACCTTGATAATAGTAGTGAGTTACAGCCCCAGTGGCCATATAGAAAGTCTCAGGTCCATGTTTTTGATTGTTTTCCCAGCAAACTTGGTGGGAAACATGGTCGCCATCGATGTAATGAGTTTCAAAACCATTTTTAGCTCCAAATAGATAAGAAACTTCAAAATGGCGTTGACCATTTCTAAAGTGGGTAGTTTTACCATGAAGTTGACCATCAACATACTCTTCAACAAGTAAAGGTTCACCGCTTTGGGAAAAGAGTTTTTTCTCTCCATTTAAAACGCCGAGTTTATACTGGGCATTTTCTTTTAAGGAGCCGTTAGAGTAATAAAGTTCGCTAAAGGAGCAAAATCCTGTAGAAATCTCTTTTTTAGCAATAAGCAAGCCTGAAGGATCTCTTTCTATAAGACTTCCGAAACCTTTTTCTACTTTAGATTCGATTTGGCCTGTTAAAGTAAAATAGCGCCCTTCTAGGATTTCATCACCTGCATACTCTTCAACACAACGAGGATTACCCTCTTTATACCAGGCTGTATATTCATAGCGGCTTGGGGATAAATTGACTTTTTGCCACATAGGAAGACCAGAGGAATCAAAATGGGTCTGTTTTACCAGCCGATCGCGATCATAAACTTCTGTTTTTGCAATCGTGGTGCTATCGGGATAGGTGTAGGTAGTAGGCCCATGTTTTACTCCCGCTTCATAAGAGGTTGTAATAACCACTCCATCATTCATTTGGGAGACTACTTGTCCAGGATAGTAGTGATCGTTCCATTCTTGTTTAGAAACAGCATAACCATATTTATGTAGATACTGCTCAGAAACAACAGTGGCAGTATCAGTATTTTTTTGGCAGCTTGAAAGAGCAATTAGTGCCAAAATAGGGGATAGTTTGAATAATTTCATAAGGCCTCAAAGGGTGCTTGGTATCTATTTTGCCATCATAAGGAAAGCTCTAACTTTTTGGCTACATCACTTGTGAATTTTTTATGAATCTGATCAATATAACTACTTTCAAGGGTTTTATCTGGGTGCCTGTAACGCAATCTTAAGGTGATATTTTTCATCTCATTTTGATGATAAATATCTAAAAGTGAAACTTTTTCACAATGCATCGGCAAGTGCTCTTTAACAACCCGGATCAGCTCTTCATAACTTTGCATTTCTTGAAGCATAGCTGTCCAATCGCGTTCAATATAAGGTTGAGTGGGAGCCAGGGCTACAGGGTAAATAGTTTTTTGATGCTTTAGAAGTAAAGAGGCTGAAAATTCAGCATAAAAGACTTTCTGATCGATGTTGTAACTAGCCAGAAGCTTTGGATGCACCTGTCCACATTTACCAATAAGTTCATCTTTATGATAAATACTTAGCTGCTGATAGGGGTGAAACGCTGGTTCATGGGAGGTTTTAAAATCTACAGATTCAATACCGACATCGCTTAAGAAATTTTCTACCATCCCTTTAAGATCGAAGAAATCGCATTCACGCGGTTTTGGATCAAAATAATAGGGATTGATATGACCTGTAAGGATAAATCCAGCTTGCAAAGACTCACATAAAACCTCTTGGTTTTTAGCATGGGTTTTGCCTACTTCAAAAAGTTGAAGGTCGGTCTCTTTATTAGCAAAGTTTTTAGCAATAACAGGAATAAAACTCGATAAAAGGCTTAAACGGAGTGTGCATTGATCTAAAGATCGGGGATGAAGAACCTGGATAGGGGTAATAAAAGGGCTTTTATCAAGCTTAAAATCTTGAGCAAGAGATAGCGATAAAAGATCACAGGTGAGTATTTCTTGCAGTCCTTGAGAAAAGAGGGCTTTTTTAAGCGCCTTTTCAAAAGTAAAAAGAGGATTGTCCAAAATAACGGTTGCTTGGTAACTCAAATGGCCTTTTAGATGATCAAGCCCATATATTCTTCCAATTTCTTCAATAAGATCTTCTTGGATCGTAATATCATTGCGATAGCTTGGGACTTTAACTTCTAATTCATGGGCGCTAGGAAATGAGACGCTCATCTCTAAACGTTTTAAAATCTCAGCCATTTCGGTTTGGGCCAGAGTAGTCCCTAGTAATCGATTGGTTTTATTGATATTTAAATGGATGGTTTTTTGAGCGATTGTCTTACTAAAACTAAAGCAAGAGCTAAGCTTTGCTCCAGAGTATTTACAAATTAAATCGGTGGCTCGGTTAAGGGCTAGTAAACAGTTTTCACTATCGATCCCTTTTTCAAATCGAGAAGCGGCTTCTGATCTTAAATCAAGCGCTTTTATAGAACGTCTAATAGAGGTTGATGAAAAGTAGGCTGATTCAAGAACAACACTTAAGCTTTTTTCTTCGCAGCTTGTGTCTAAAGAACCCATAACACCAGCAACTGCTGCTATTTGATCTTGAGAGGAGATAACAAGGGTATTGGGTGGTAGGGAATAATTTTTCCCATTGAGAGCTGTGAACGTGTGGGAGCTTTCTAAATTATGAATAGAAAGTTCTTCTTTTTTTAATTTTGTAAAATCAAAAGCGTGCATCGGCTGACCAAGTTCAAACATCACATAATTGAGCACATCAACCACAAGATTTTTAGGGGCAAAACCTGCAAGGCGGAGCCTTTGCTGCATGTAAAAGGGGGTTGAGGTCTGTTTGAGGTGAGTTAGGTGATACCCGTGGTAGGCTAAACATTCGCTGGAATGGACAGTCACTGAAAAAGGGGACAAATTTTTCTCTAGCGGATTTATTTTAGGTAAATGGTAGGGGATATTAAGAAAGGCTTTAATTTCTCGAGCCATTCCAAGCACGCTTAAGACATGACCTAAATTGGGCGTTATACTGATATGGAAAATTTCATCATTTAATACGGATTTAAAATCAGAGCCGAGTTTGTAGGAATCATCTAGCTCAATAATGCCAGCTTGAACCTCTTTGCCAAGTCCAAGTTCGTCAGCGCTGCAAAGCATCCCTTGAGAATCGACTCCTCGTACAGGCTTTTCTTTAATTTCAAAGGGATTTTCTTCTCCAAGAACAGCTCCTGGTTTTGCAAAAGCCACAATAAGATCTTTGCGGCAATTCGGGGCTCCACAGACGACCTGGTAATGACTGTGGCCATCAAACACTTTGGCTACTTGTAATTTCTGAGCATCAGGATGGGGAGAAACCTCTAGAACTTTAGCAACTATTACTCCAGAAAATGGGGGGCTATAGGGTTCAACTAGATCGACTTCAATACCCGCTTTTGTGAGTGTGTCAGCAATAATTTGAGAATTAAGATCTTCGGAAAAGAGGCTTTTTAGCCAAGAAAAAGGAAGTTGCATAGATACTTTGAAAAAATTTGTATTTTTAGCCTATGGTTATAACAAATTCAACCTAAGCTTGGCAATGGACTCTTTCGAAAGTTCGACTCTAAAAAAATATCGTCGTTTATCTCAATTTTTAATTGTAAGCGCCCTTTTCAATATCGCGTTCGGGGCATCAGCCCTTTATCAGTATTTTAAACCGGTAAAACCGCTTGAATGGACTAATTCTAAATCGGCCATAAGCGAAGACTCAGTGGCTGTTTTAAAAAACTTTCTTAACCTCAGTTATCCAGAGCTTATCTCTAAACTTGGGGTAAAATCAGAAATTGAGCCTGGTCTTCATAAAAGAGATATCGCATTAGCTATTTTGCATCAAAGCTATCAAGTCGATATTGCAAGGGCTTTAAATCGTCCCCTTTTAAGTTTTCAACACTTATCTTTTACCGATGGAGCTAAAGAAAAAACACTGCCAGTTCCAAGAGGACTTATAGATTCTGATTTTGAATTAATAGCTCAATTTATAAAACAAGAAGCCTGGCCGTTAACCTCTTTGGGATTATTTCAGAAATTAAAGTTTGGTTTAAAAGAGGGGGCTCTAACCCAAACATTTTATCGCTCAGAGCCTTTTTCTAAATTGTTTGATATTCTTAAACCCCAAATAGACCTTATCAAAGAAGAAAATCTACTAAGCATTCTTTTAAAGGGGGATTGTCAAGATTTAGAAAAATTTAAAGATCAAATCGAAAAAGGATCTTTTTCTTTAGACTCTTTTTTACTTTACTATTCGGATTTAGGATCTGTCCAAGCAGCTATTTATTTAACAAAATCTCCCCAGTTTTCTTTAAAAAACTTAAATGATAAGCAAGCATTAGCTTTTATAGATTTACTAGAATCAGTTCCAGATAAGCAAAAGTTTTTAGCTCAAAATCTCATGCAAAGTTTTAGATCAGATAATTTCAAAGAGCAAATTAGAGCTAAAGGTTTTGAGCTTGAAGAGCCAAAAGTTATTCAAGAACTTGTTGTAGAGAAAAAAGTAAAACAGGATCCCATTCCCGCCACTTTAGCAAAAGCGTTAAGTCTACCTACAAAATCTAAAAGCGCTAAAACCTATGTGGTACAAGAGGGGGATAGCTTATGGAAGATTTCGCGTAAATTTAAAGTCGATCTTGAAACCTTAAAAATAGTTAACAACCTTGATTCCGAAAATTTAAAGCCGGGCAAAGTTCTAACTATCCCTTGATTTAATATTTTTTAGAAAATTTTACGCTGCCTGCACTTTCGCTATAATGTTTTCCAAATAGTCCTGTGTAGGCCAGTTTCCATTCAAAACTGTTATGGTGGCCCATTAATCCTGTGTGAACCCTTCCAAAGTTTTTAGTCGGTGTTGTTTGCTGGTAAGTACCAAACACGTTTGTTCCGATAAACGCAGCTTCATAGGTATTGTTATTGATATAATATTCATAAACCCATGATCCATCAAGAAATAGTGAGGTGCTTGAAGAAACCGTTTCTTTCTTAGCTTTGCGCTTAGAGGAAGAAAGTTCTTTATAAACACTACATCCTAAAATATTGCGTAAGACCGACAAGTTTTCTTTTTGAACAGCTAAATTAGCTCCTGGAGCTCCATAAAAATCAAAGTTGTTTTCCTGTCCGTAAAGGTAAGAGAGGTTGTCATAGGGTTTAAACTGCATTTTATTTTTGGTAAAACAGTAGGCTAATTTCCCTTCGACGCTTATGTTATACGCTCCATGAGAGGAGGAGGCTGTTTCATTTAAAAAAGGGATGTACTGATGGGCTTTTAGAAAACTGTAACCAAAAAGGCCAACTAATCCATACTGCCAACGTTTTAAGCTTTGGGCCACTCCTAAGTTTCCCCACACGGTTTGATAGGTGGCTTTAGAAGCTGTTGGAAATAGGCTCATGTAAGATTCACTAGCCCCAGCACTAAATAGCCAATTACATTTTTTCCAATGATGAGTGAGACCAAGAAGTTGATAATAGCTATCAACGCTATAGCCATTGTAAGTATTGACGCTAGACTGATTTAAATTATCGTAGCCTGCAATAATAAAAGGATGAGTCCCTTCCTGAGGATGATATAAAGAGCCATCAAGTTCTTTATGGATTAATAGATCAAGCTTTTCAAGACTGTATTGAATCACTTTATACTGAGGTGATAGCTCATTTAAAGCCGATGTTTGCGCTGAAGGATCTAAGGTTCTAATATCATCAATAATTTTTTGAGTGCTTGGTAAACAGACCCCATTAATTTGATTTAAGATAGAAGCTGTCACAGCTGCATTAGAAGCCCCTGAGGGAATAGGGATCGTGTCTGGTATTGGAGGGGTATAAGGAACAAGTTCAAAATAATTAACGCTCTCTTCACCATTGCAAGTGATGTAACAGGTGGTTCCATTTATTAAAAAAAACAAGGGGCTGTCGGATACAGGGATAGTGCTTGTTATTTCATTAGTAGTAGTGTCAAATAATTTCACCT
>CAIPRZ010000047.1 GCA_903867585.1 uncultured Chlamydiae bacterium | reverse complement strand
TCAAGTTCTAAAATTTCATCCCCCAAATGTTCTTTAAAGGCTTCTTTAGGATTTAATCGTCCTTGAACAAGTTTATGGATGGCATGATCGGGGATGGTTTCAGCCCATGAGGCATTTTCTATTTTTGTCATGATCTTTTGACCAACAGAGAAATATAAACTACTTCCGATGATAGCGACACTTAAAGCAGAAAACATCTGTCTAAAGGTGTTGTTGACGCTTGATGCAAGAGCAATCTGTTCTTTGGGCATCTGATGGATCATGAAGACAAAAGAGGGGGGCGATATCATGGGAATCCCAAGACCTAAAAGAACAAACGCTAAAGTCACTACCGTAATATCAATACTAGCTGTTGAAAAGCCTAGAATTAAAAGGGCGCAGGAAGAGATAAAAAATCCAATCACAACCGGTAGTCGTGGTCCATAGCGATCGACTAAAAATCCAGCAAGCATCGAAGCAATGACAACAGGCATGTAAGCCACCAGTGTTAAAAGACCGGCTTTAATCGGATTAAAGCCTAAAATCTTTTGTAAAAAGATAGACCAAAAAACAATCATTACAACAAGAACTTGATTGAGTCCTATACAGGCAAGACCGGTCAAGAAGGGACGTTTGGCAAAATTATCAAAATGAATAAAAGGTTTTTCACTTCTTCTTTGATCTAAAATGAGAGCTATTAAAGAAGCAATCCCACACAAAATAAGAGTTGGTGTCATTGGATGACGCCATCCCCAGTGCTGGGTTTGCATTATACCACCCACTATCATTGAAATAGATACAAGCCATACAAGGGCTATTTTCATGCTGAATGGGTTGTGCTGCGTTTCTGGAGGCTCATCAGGGATGTGTTTAATAGCGGTATAAAGACTTAAAAAACCCAAGGGGATATTTAACCAAAAAATGGCTCTCCACGAAATGATCTGAGTTAAAAGTCCACCTATTAGGGGACCAACAGCAAAAAATAAAGATCCAGTCGATGAATAGATACCAATGGCTTTTCCCCGTTCAGCTTTAGAAAAGTGTGTGGAAATAATAGCAGAAGAGGTTGGCATCACCATAGAGGCCCCGATACCTTGTAAAATCCTTCCCAGCATCAAATGCCAGGGAAAATGAGATATCGCGCACATCAGCGAGGCGATTTCGAAAACAATAAGTCCAGTGCAAAACACTTTTTTACGTCCTAAATACTGCGATAACCTACCAAAGGTTAAAAGCGAAGCTGCTATCGATAAGGTGTAGGCATTCATAAGCCATTGGCAAAAAAGATTAGAAATGTCGAGCTCTTTTTGGATGGCGGTAATAGCAAGTGGAAGGATAGAAAAATCTAAAAAGATGATACCAATTGATAAAGAAGAAATGATCAGGATTTTCCAACGCATATAATCTTTCTTGGATTTTTTTTACATGTACCGCTACATTCTCGATGTTGTCAAGAGGAACCATGCAACATGAATTATCCCCCAATTGAACCTTTCCATAGTTTCTATTTAGAGGTATCAAAAAACCATCAATTATATATCGAGCAAGTTGGGAATCCGCAAGGAATATGTATCTTATTTCTACATGGTGGCCCAGGAAGTGGATGTGATGAAAATCATCGCCGTTTTTTTGATCCTAAAAAATTCCATGTGATTTTATTTGATCAAAGAGGATGTGGGAAATCAAAACCCTATGGTTCGATTGTTGATAACACAACAGGGGATCTTATTTCAGATATAGAAGCTATCCGTAGACATTTAAAAATTGGAGCTTGGCATGTCTTTGGAGGTTCTTGGGGAAGCTTTTTAGCTTTAGCCTATGCCCAGGTGCATCAGAGGCCTATTTTATCGCTAATTTTAAGAGGCCTTTTTTTAGGAAGAGAGGAAGAAATTCAATTTTTTTATCAAAAAGGAGCTTCATATATTTATCCGGAAGAATTTGAGAATTTTATTTCGATCCTTACTCACGATGAAAAAAAAGATGTTGTAACAAGCTTTTATGAAAGGCTTATTTCAAAAGATGAAAAAAGGGTTAAAGAGGCAGCAAAACACTGGTCTTATTGGGAAGGTTCTTGTTTAAAGCTCATTAATACAACCCGCTCCATAAAGGAATTTGCTAAAGAAGAAAGACTTCTTAGTTTAGCTCTTATTGAATCCCATTATTTTTACCACGGATGTTTTATTAAAAAAGATCAGCTTCTTGAAGAGGCCTACAAACTAAAAAACATTCCGATCACACTTATTCATGGAAGATATGATTTGATTTGTCCTATTGAAAATGCCTTTTTGTTAAAAAAAAGGCTGCCCCATATAGATTTTCATGTGGCCCCCACCTCCGGGCATGCAGCCACAGAGGTGGAAATTTTAGAAGTGCTTCATAAAGCTTTAGAAAAACTTTAGAACTATAGGGGCACTTGAGCCGTTTCTCTATTCGCAGGGGGACGTAAGATGTTTTTTGCAATATTTACAATGGTGAAAACAGCATCAACCATCAATAAGTAGAACTCAAAACTTCCAAGCATTTCTAAGACACCTCTAAAGAGGTGGCCAGAAGCTACGAGTCTATCTTGCTTACTTTCACAATAGGCAAGGGCAACAAGAGCAAAGCCGACACGAGCCACACCGATAGCTCTTTCTAGATAATCGTTATAGCCAAGACAGTTGATGACTCCACCTAGACCTACATAAATTTTTTTGTTATGTGTTTGAATATTCAACCCAAAAGGATTTTCAATTGCGCTAAAAAAACTGTCACTTAGACCATTTAAAATATTAATAGACATATTTTCTCATAAAAAAGTTTAATAAAATGGATATGATACAGGTTTTATTAGTTTTTTTTAATTAATATTAAACAATATCACAGGCTTCTGGTGGCATCCAGTGAGGAGGTTTACCTTCCCATTTAACATTACAGCCGATGGGGTTGGTTAAAGGGGTTGCTATCGGTTTATGATGAACAAGAGCTTCAAGCGCTAAATCCAAATTATTAATCGTCATTTTAGAAACATCACGAGGGCTATCGACCCCTCGACCGGTATAAACCAGCTTTCGTTTAGCATCGAAAATAAAAAAATGGGGAGTTCTTAAAGCCCCATAATGGCGAGCGATGTCTTGAGATTCATCATAAAGATACACCCAAGGAAAGTGGTGCTCCTGCATTCTGGTAATCATATGATTAAAATCATCTTCAGGATAGGTGTTAGGGCTATTGGAGTTAATAGCGACAAATTTTACCCCTAGCTTTGCAAATTTATCCGCGGTTTGTCTTGTGACCTCATCCGATCCAATGACGTAAGGACAGTGATTACAGGTAAAAAAGATAACAAGATAGGGAGAGTCTTTAAATGAATCTAAACTATAAAAATGGCCATCGGTCCCTTTAAGATGAAAAGGGGGGGCTATTTGACCGAGTGTTAAAGTGAAGGGTTTCATTTTTTGCCTTTAATAAAAATATTTGCCATGCGTTAAGCGCGGCCCCTTTTAAAAGTTGATCACCCACAATCCAAAACCAAAAAGCTTCAGTTTGACAGGGGTCCTTTCGGATTCTCCCATAATAAACATCATTTTGACAAGAAGCGATTTGAGGGGTAGCAAACCGGTTATCTTTAAAATTATCATACCGTTTTATTCCCGGGGCCTGATCTAAAATGGCGTGAATTTCATCTAAAGATAAATCATTCTCAAATTCAACATAGGCTGATATTGCATGGGCTCTTAAAGTGGGCACTCGTACGCAGGTGGCGCTTACTTTAAAATTAGGATTGCCTAGTATTTTTTGTGACTCAGT
>CAIPRZ010000046.1 GCA_903867585.1 uncultured Chlamydiae bacterium | reverse complement strand
TTTAATTATATTTTATTTTCATGGAATATATAACATTACTTATAAAGCCAAACGAATCGATAAGATAACTTGTTTCTAAATGCATAAGAACAGATAAAACCAAAGAGGTAGAAAAATCAATAGGTAAGCAGTCTATTTTAGCTGTCAGTTTAATTTTATCGGTTTCCATTTTTTTTAAATGGAGCTGGTAGGTTTTAGGAACGACCTGAAGTAAAATAGAGGTGCCTAATTGGTTAATAATAAAGGCTTCTTGATGTCTATAGTGGTATTGATGAATGGAATTTATGGTAGCTTCTAGGATTTCATCCGCATCTTCTAATCCCAATTCTTTTAAAACAAGCTGCTTGATGAGCAAGATATTGTCAGATGCTTGTGGTAGTTGTCTAAAGCTTCCAAGTTGTAGCTGATCTCGGGTTTGTTTTTCTAAAATTATGGGAGTTCGGCAAACATCATTAAGAGTTTGTTGATTAACATTTAATCCGTGAATTTTTTGAAACAGGGTAAAGTTTTGAGCAAATTCTTTTTGAGACTCTAAAAGAGATTTTCCTTCAAGAAGGGGGAATTTTTCAGTAGGTAAATGATCTTGAAAAACTTTATGAAACTCTTTTTCAGAAAATATAAAGGTAAGTTCTGGGATTTTTAATCGATTTAAGACAAATGGGACAATTTTTGAAAATCTCTCATAGCGGATATGAACTAAAAACCCTTCTAAAGCTTTTAAAGGGGGAAGCGATAAAAGCTGATCTAGTTGATCTAGAGCCACTAATGTTACAAGCTGTGAGTCAGTAACAGACTGCACATAGGGCTTAAAAATGGTAAAAGCTTTTGAGGTTATTTTATGAAATAGAGATAACATCATTTTAATAATTTTATGGAAATTGATCTGATTTTGGCTATCAGTTTCTAAATTTTTAAGAAGCTTCTAGGTGATCTTTCAGGCTTTTACTTTCACTTGGAAAATGAAATTCCATTTTTTCTAGTTCTTCAAAAGCTTTAGCTTGATCGATTTTGCCGATATGTAAAATGAATTGCTTTATCACTTCAAGTCTTTGAGGCATAAATTGGTTGAGATCAAAATCAAGAGCCCCGCCAAGTAAGATCCCCTTAAAAGCTAAATCTTCTAACACTTTGGAGTCTGTTACTTCAAAATGCTTGGCATGTTTTAAAAGAACTTTTCGAGTTTCATGACTACCATGAAGAGCCATATAAGCCAGGGTTATTCTTTGATCTTCATCTAAATAGCGGGATAGATTTTGTTTTTGAGCAAGTTCTATAAGCAGATAATTTTTAAGAGTTAAACAGTGTAATTGATCAAGCAATCCTTTTGTAAATAAGGTATCTAGAAATTGATGCCAGGCTTTTGGGTGTATTTGCATAGGATCGTCATTAAGAGCTTTTAGAAAACAATAAATCATATGGTCGGTAATTTTAGAAGGAAGCGCTAAAGAGGGAATGTGATCTTTATAACCTGAAAAGTTTTTCAAAAGCTTTTCTACCCAT
>CAIPRZ010000045.1 GCA_903867585.1 uncultured Chlamydiae bacterium | reverse complement strand
GGTATCTAAATTTTCTTCAAATAGCGATTTACAATGGATCAAATGTTATGCCCAAATACCAAAGGAACTATTAAAAGAAAATCAAATTACTAAAATTGATTTTACACTTCTTGATCCTGATCGAACCCCTAGTCGTGATTGGTATAAAGGGCGATTCGGGGTTAAGAATTTCTTTATTTCTCAAAGTGACTAATCCTCATCAATCAAAGGTATTAATTTGATAATTTCAAAATAAGGTCCCAAATTTTAGACTTTCTTTCCAAGCTTGGGGATCACCACGGAGGCCCCAAGTCCAGCAAGGGTAAATATAACCGATAGAATTGATCCTACATAGGGAACTAGTTGCAATGCAAAGTAGAGCATGCACAAAAGGGCAAAAACAGAAATCATTCCCCATCCCCTTAAATATAGATGCTTTATACGGACAGCTAGGTACTGCAATACATAAATTTTAGCAGTATAGAGTCCAAGAACACTAAAAGCGATCAAGGTGACCGCAATCGGAATACCCAAGATAGTGATGAGTAATAAAAGCCCTATGATAGAGGTCCCAAGTATGATGAGCACCCCGTCGACACAACTTTTAATAAAATGATTTTTAAGATTATTCACACTTCTAATAAATGAGTTGGGCAAAATCTTAAAAAGACAAATAGCTGTAATAAAAGTAAAAAAGAGGTTCATAAGAACCGCTGCTACTTGCGAACCGACTAAAACATGATTAAAAACCACTGAATCCGAATAGATTTTAGCCACTCCCCGCTTTTCTAAAAGCCCCCCTTTTACCACAGCTCCTTTTTGTATATCAATGGCCTGAGGAGAACTATATTCCATAAAACCTTCTATTTCAGCCTTTGCACCTAAACGGATATTACCTGCGTATACATAGGCATTATTTTTACTAAGGGCTGAGAACCTGACATGGGAGGCTCCAAGAAACAAATCTTCATAAAGGGTTCCAGAAATATCAGCATTGCTAGAGGCTAAAAAAATATTCGATAAGAAATTAGCTGTCGGTGTTGAAGTAAAAGAGGCTGCTGCAAGGGTTGTATTTTTACCAATAGTACCTGAAATTAAAGCCTGTCCTGCAAGACCTCTCAAGGAACCTTTAACATCCCCTGTAATCTGTATGGCTCCTGCTGTAAAAATAAGATCTCCTTCAATGACTCCGTCGATAATAATTTGAGGAGCTGCCACATAGACATCTTTTTTACAAACACCTGAAATTTCAATCACAGAGCCTGAAGCATAAAAATCAGAAGTTATGATCTGATTTTTTTCAATGACTATAATTTCATTTTTTTCAGCAAATAAAGATAAAAAAGGGATTATAAAAACAATGAATGTACGCAATTTTTAGCCTAATTAGTTTTATCCCTTTATTGCCTTTTTATAAAATAAATAGCAATTTTGAAAAAATCTCCTTAGCTGACTAAATATTCATATCGAGAAAGCCTAAAATCAAGTAGCCGTTTTACATTCAGATTAATATATTCTGAAGCTTTTTGACGGATATCTTGTTGTTTTAAAGCTTGTATAGAGTCTTTTTCTTCAAAAAAACTCAAATCATAATAGAGTCTATTTTGGATATAATCTGAAAATATCTTAGGACGGCTTAAGTCACAAATCCAGCCCCCTTCCCTGATATTAAGAACCTTTGTTATTTTTCTATCTTTGGTTGCACAAATGACCCCACTCAAATCAGAAAGCTTTTCTAATTCATTATAAGGCAGGTAATTTGCTGATTTAAAAATGGAAGATTCTTCGGGTTTTTTTAAGGAAACCAGGGTGGCTTTAAAAGGTTTAAACTCAAGAAGCTTTTTATATAGCTTTTGGTTGAGATCAGAATGGCCTATAAATGCTATGTGATCCTGATCTTCTATATGATTCTGAATCTGACAAAACACCTGATCTACAAGCGATTTTTGGGGTTTTATATCAAATTCTGACCTTAATTTTTTAGAAATATGGAGCGCTTTTTGAAATAAAAAATGGCCATCCCTATTCAGATTTTTTCCCATGGATTCATACGCTTTTTTAACCTGATTTTGAATATCAGATTCTCCAATGATGAGACTATCAAGTCCAGAAGCTACATGAGCTAAATGTTTTAAAACATCAGCCCCAATAAAAGTATAAAACCGTTTTTCTATATTTTCATCTGAGCGATTTTTAATTTTGTCCAAAAGTTCTGGATGCCTTTCTGTAATAAAATTAGAGGCCAGGTAGATTTCAATCCGATTGCAGGTGACAAGTAGTACAATATCTTCTGAATCAAAACCTACATTTTTGATGGTGCCATAAACTTTTTCAAAGAAGGTCTCATCACAAAAACGTTTATGGAGCCCAATCATGGCAATGTCCATAGATTCTCATTTAAGTATTTATCATTTTTTGATTTATAAAAGGAACCAAGCATTCTTGCCAATAGTTGTTTTTTACTATTTAATGTTAAAAAAAGAGGTGTTTTAGTCCTATGTCATTTTGCTCAGTGGTTTTTGAGGGGGACAATATTTTGATCCAATTATTGGCGCT
>CAIPRZ010000044.1 GCA_903867585.1 uncultured Chlamydiae bacterium | reverse complement strand
GTATATAAAAAAACTTGTAGGCAAGAAGTTTTTAGATCACACTGCAAATTAGTATCATTTACCATTTAGGTCTTCTCTTTATGCTTTTTAAAGGTAGAAAATCATTTGATGCAAAAAAACATGGGTTGGCTTTTTTAAACCTCACACAATTTAGTGTGGTCTTAGTCGATAATATTTTCAAATTAATCATCGCCTTTTTTCTTATTGATATTGGAGGTAAAGACTCTGCTAGTCAAATCCTTGCTGCAGTTGGCGCTGTCTATGTAATGCCTTTTCTTCTTTTGTCATCTTTAGGAGGCAATTTAGCAGACCGTTTTAGTAAAAGAACGATCACCATTTTTATTAAGTGCATGGGTGGCGCTATTTTATTGGCAGCTCTTTATATTTTTCATTTAAAAAGCGCTTTTGGATGCTACTGCCTACTTTTTCTTTTATCGATGCAAAGTGCCATTTTTGGCCCCAGCAAATACGGATTAATTCCTGAGCTTGTTCCCCATCAGGATATTTCTAAAGCTAATGGAACTATTACCTCGTTTACCTATCTTGCAATTATTTTGGGTACTTTTCTAGGATCTTTTCTCTCAGATTTTTTTAATAAAAACTATTTTCTTGTCTTACTAATCACTCTTGTTTTTAGCATTATTGGTATACTTGCAAGCTTTCTAATTCCTAAAACAGAACACCTAATTAGAAATAAAAATGGAACTCCAGGCATTTTTACAGAAACCTTCACCGTTATTTCTCATTATCCTAAAAAAGCGCATTTGGGAATTGCCATGTTGGCTAACGCTTTTTTCCTTTTGATTGGAGGTTTCACACAACTTGGAATCATCCCTTTTGCAATTAATATTCTCAATCAAACCGAATTTATTGGTGGCTATTTGTTTCTGACAACAGCATTGGGTATTGCTCTTGGATCCTATATTGTTGGGAAACTAAGTAAAAATGGACCCAATCTTATGTTCACAAGCCTTGGAGGGTTTACTCTTGTATTGATGCTACTGCTGTTAGGTCTTTTCATTTCAAGTATCAAAGGAGCTATCGCTTGCCTTGTCATTCTTGGAATAGCCGGCGGTTTTTATATTGTACCTATTGATGCGTTTATCCAACTTACTGCTTTTTCAGAGCATCGTGGAAGAATTTTAGGTCTCAATAATCTCCTCGGATTTACAGGAGTGCTGATGGCCTCAATTCTTTTATATCTTCTTAGCCATGTCCTAAAGATTAAAATAGATTATGCCTTTGCAATTATTGGCCTGATATATTTAATTTTTATGGTCTTATTTATTTCTAAAATCTCCGATAAGCTTCTAGCTTATTGGCTAGACTCTCGTTTTTTTAAAAAAACCCCATTAACGATTATCCCAGCAGATTTACAGCTTCTTGTTTTACCTAAAATTAATTTCTTCAACCTCTCCTCTCTTCTCATTTCTAAAAAAAGAATCCGCTTTATCACAGATAAAAAGCATTTTTTAAATCCAAGTCTTTTTCTTTATTTAAAACCCAATCGAGATGTTGCTTCGATTATTAATCTTGAATTAGATGAGGAAGAATTATTAATTATGGCTAAACCCGAAACTAAATTTGATTTGTCTCAAATAGAGGGCAAGGTTGGAGAGATAGAGGAAAAAATTTTTAAGTCAATCTGATTAAAAATCCCCAGGGTTATCTGGGGTTAAATTAGAACGCGTAAATAAATTCAATTTCGTATTGCTTATATTGTCTATAAGGGCCAACTGATTTATCAAGGGTGATCGTCTGCATCCACATTTGTTGAAAAACAATCGTGTCTGTCATTTGATAATCTAAAGAAACAGAAAATCCTCTAAAATTACCATTTCCTGCTGCCTCTTTTGGCGAAACGACAGGGGTCCCTTTTCCATTAATTTTTGTATTATAAAAACCAGAATCGGATGAGTTACCAAAACCAATCCCTGCCATATCAAAATCAGGAACTGCTTGTGATTGGAGAACTTGGTAATTAGCATCAATAGACCAGTCACCTTGTTTTCGGAGCTGACCGATTGTAAATCCTAAATAACCGCCCATATTTAATTTTTTATAATTTGAAATAAAAAGCTTTTTAGCCTGGTGGTTATAAAGAAATCCCGCGTAAATACCTGTCATTTTATTATATAATTTAGGGACAAAACGATAGCCTAATATACCTTGAGAAATCACAAAATTAAAATTAAGAGGAAGATCTGCTAATGATCTTTTTAAATTCCAATCAATCAAACTGTATTTGGCGTATAATCCAGTAGATGCAATTTCCATCATCCCAATTTCTGTAACTAAGGCGTAATGATTGTTTCTTTCATCAACAATAAAACAGGCCCCTTTTGCAAAAAAATCACCAGCTATTTCAAAACCTTTTTCAAGTCGAATTAAAACACCGTCAGTGTTAACTCTAAATTGTAATTTGGAATCAAGATAATTACCTAGGGATCTTCTACCTAATTCGGCGTCGATATTCATGGTGTCACTATCATAGGCTCTACCGCCTAAATAGGCTTTTTCAATTCTAACTTTGTTAGAAGTACC
This sequence comes from uncultured Chlamydiae bacterium, assembly GCA_903867585.1. GTDB lineage: Bacteria > Chlamydiota > Chlamydiia > Chlamydiales > Rhabdochlamydiaceae > CAIPRZ01. The sequence goes on along the minus strand of CAIPRZ010000044.1, from coordinate 5,785 downwards.
TCCAAAAACACCGGCATCATTATCAAACTCTACTTTAATAGCAGCCCATGTGCGATCAGTCCGATAATCAAACATCAAATTCACTTCGACATCATAGAGATTAGTCGCTAAAGGTCGTTTATCATCTGATGTAACTTTTCCACCAATACCCCTTTGAGCGATTCCGTTGACTTTTTCGTTGATGCCCTGATATTCAAATCGCACTTCACCGGAAATAGAAAGGGCTCCGCCAATTTCTTTAACAGTCACCTGTCTTTTGGCGTTGATCCACTCTTGAAGCGCCTTGTTATCTCTTTGCTGAGCACTGTTTTCGCTTTGAATGGTATCGGCAGTCAAAATTGAGGATGATAAAACTAAACTGGCTGCAAAAAACTTAGGGAAAAACCATCTCATTCTTATAACTCCAAAAAAAAACTGCTTTTAATGAGCTACAATTATAAGTTAGGAATCAATAAAACTAAAGAATGATGACAAAACCGTTTGATGTTTTAGACAAAAACCAAAAAATTTTTGGTAATTATTTTATTGAAGCTTCAGCTGGCACTGGTAAAACTTTTACTATTGCCCACCTTGTTTTGCGTTTACTACTTCAATCCACACCTCCGATATCTATTAAAAAAATGGGTATTGTTACTTTTACAAAAGCTGCTGCGAGCGAACTCAAGAAAAGAATAAAGGAGCTGCTTAAAGAAACTAAAGACCAACTAGAAAATAATTTGCCTATAAAAATATTTGGTCTGGATCTTGATCACAAAGAGGCCCTTTTTAGAATTAAAATGGCCCTTACTGAAATCGACAGCGCCCCCATCTCTACCTTGCATGGTCTGTGCTTTCATATTCTTAAAAAAAATGCTTTAGAATTAAATCTTCCTCTATCTTTATTAGAACCTGAAGAATCCAATCTTGATTTTAAAGCTTTTACTTTCATCAAAACTCATCTTCAAAATAGAAGCCTTGATTATCTAGTTTGCAAAAAACAAAAAGCTCTCCTTTTATCAAATAAGAGAGGTGATTTTACGCAGATGATTTTGTCTTTAAGACAAAAAATTCTCTCTGCTATAGAAATTGAACCTCTAGAAAATTGGCATAGGCAAGAGCAAGCCTTAAAAACAGGGCTAGAAAAATTACCTCCCTATCCTGGACTCGAAGAAATAAAAGACTATATTCTTCGCTACAAACTCAGCCCCCTCACCTTGGAGGAGTTTACAGAACAACTAGAAGTTTTTGATAAGGTCATGACAGGAAAAGAACCTTTAGAAAACCTTCTTTTAAAAAAATGCTTTTTACAATTTATTGATGAATCAAGACTCAAACAAAAAGCATTGCCGGTCAGCTCCCTTCAGGCAGAAAAATTCATTCAAAAAGCTATTTTAGAATTACATCCACTTATAGATCTTGCTATGGATCCAGATCGAATAGAGCTTGTCATAGCTAAAAGTCTCAAAGAGCTTTTTGATAAAAAACTTTTAGAAGAAAACATCCTCTCTTTTAACAGCTTACTAACCACATTAGATAAAAATTTAATTCAATCCTCGACGATTCAAAATATTAATAAAAGTTTTGAAGCGATCATTGTCGATGAATTTCAAGATACCGATCCGGTGCAGTGGTCTATTTTAAAAAAACTTTTTGTAGATATTCCTGTAAAAGCGTTTTACATGGTAGGCGATCCTAAGCAAGCCATCTATGCATTTAGATCCGCTGATGTTTATACATACATAGAAGCTAAAAATACGTGTCCTGATTTATCCCTAGGCACTTTAAATACCTGCTTTAGATCATCAAATTCTTTTATAAAAGCCCTTAATCGCTTTCTTTGTAGAACACCTTGGATTGATCTTTCCTATATCAGTCAATCGCTACCTTATAACCCTGTATGTTCAAGCTCTATTAATTGTTTGCAAAAAGAGAATCCTTTTTCCTTTTACTCTCTCAAACTTGATGTTGAAAATACTGAACAAAAAATGGCTAATTTAGCTTTAAGCCTTCTGGAAATTAATAAAGCAAAGACGGTAGCCATTTTGGTAAAGGACCGTTTTCAACTTCAACGGGTGGAAAATTTCTTAAAACTTAGCGGTGCAAGTTGTGATCTTATTAAAAATGAAACGCTTGATCAATCAGTGCTCTATGAGCTTTTTAGTGAGTTTTTATCTTTACTAGAAGATCCGCTGACTAAAAGCTCTTTAAACAGGTTTATGGCCTCAGGCTGGTTTTCGTTAACCGTTTTAGATTTTTCTAAACAAACTTATGAACTGCATCTTAATGGCTGGCAAGAGAATCTAAAAATAATTAAACAATCTTTTGAAGATTTTGGATTATTTGCCGCTTTAGAAAATGCTTTAGATTGTGTTTTTGGTCTTTGCGAAAATAGTCTTCGTGTAGAATTAAGTTCTTATTATGGCTTAGATTGTGTTGATAAACTCTTTAGTCTAGCTTCTTGTTTAGATGCCCGTGTTCAAGGAATTCAATCACCTCAAAATTTCCAACTTGAGCTTGAAAAATTAAAAAAATCAAATCACCTACTTCCAACTGTTAGTTTAAATAAAAATTCTATCTACCTCATGACCTCTCACATGAGTAAAGGGTTGGAATTTGATCATGTCATAGCACTTGGAATCTGTACTCGTATAGAATCTGAGATAAAAACGGTCATAAAAAGATCGGGAAATAAATTAATTTTAGGTCCAAACACAAAAGAAGAAAGCTCTATGCTGGCCCTTTGTGATCTTGATGCAGAAAAACTTCGTCAAATGTATGTAGCGATCACTCGTGCCAAAATGTGTGTACATATCCCCCTGATAAACTATGAAGATTCTCCTATAGAGTGGGGGGCTTTAAGCCCTTTTGAATATTACCTTTTGAAAATAGAATTCCCCCATCTTGAATATAAAGAGCAGTATAATAAAGCTTGTGGTCTTGATTTTTCTGTTCTTATAAAAAAACATTTTGAAGAAGAGGGTTTTAATTTTATCGCAAGCATTGAACCTCCATCCGCTTCTTTAAAAACCCAACATCTGTCTTACTTAGATAAGACATTACCAATCACTAAAATCTATAAAGAAAACCATCTTTCTTTTTCTTCATTAAAAACAGAATCTGTTTCTTTAAAGACCGAAGATCCTTTGAAAGGGAGAGATTATGGGGATTTTTTTCATATGCTTATGGAAATGATTTTAAAATCAGGAGACTACCGCCATTTTGAAAATCAAAAAACTCAAGATTTTATTGCAGAACTTATTTCCTTATCTCCATTTAAAGATTTTAAAATGGAAGTTTTAAGCCATATAGAAAATGCAATCAGTTTTGAATTTAAAACACGCTCTAGTCAATTTACTCTAAAAACTATCAACCCTTCCAACCTTTATGTCGAAGAAGCGTTTAGCTATCTAACACCTGATGGTACTATGAAAGGATTTATCGATTGTGTGGTTGTATTTGATCAGGAGCTAATTTTTATTGATTGGAAAACAACTTTTCTAAACGACCTAACTTCTGAAGGGATCAAAGAGCATATGAAAAAAGCCTCTTACCTATTGCAGCTTGATCTCTATACAAAAGCACTCATTCATCTCAAAAGCTATTTTAAAAATCTTGAACTTTCCAAAGCCTTTTATGTTTTTGTAAAACAAGGAGTAGCCTATGAAGCCTCTATCGAGGAGGGCTCATGCCTTATTTAAATCTAAGTGGATTGGATTCCTATCACCTTTCTCTTGGAAAGGCTTTCACTGAAGATCCGTCAGCTATACAATTAATTAGTTTGCTAAGTGAATGGCAAGAAGAGGGTCATATTTGTCTTAAGTTGGATAAGCTTAATCAAACTGATAGCGCTTCTATTTTAGATCTTATAAACGCTTGCCCTTCCTCTCTTATTTCTTTTGAGGATCAAAAAAAAGCAACGCCTCTTTATTTTGTTCATAATAATTTATATCTTCATAAAAGTTTTAGAGCAGAAACGCTTTTTATTGATGAACTCTATCGGTTTTTAAATACTTTTGAATCCCTTAGTCCTTATTTTATAGAGCCTGATGAAGATTTAAATTCTCTACAAAACCTCGCTCTAAAAAAAGCGCTTGAGCCCGGGATGCTTATTCTCACAGGAGGACCTGGTACTGGAAAAACCTTTACAGCCAAAAAAATTGCTAAAGCTCTTATTGAAAAAAGCTCTTTTTTTAAACGCTCTATTATCCTTGCAGCTCCTACCTCAAAAGCTTTAGATCAACTTAAAAAAAGTGTCGGCTTGTTAGAAAATGTTGAAATCATCGCAGATACTATTCATAAACTTGTCGAGTATTTTTCAAAAAAACCGGCTTATTTAAATGCGAGCTGTATCATTATTGATGAAGCCTCCATGATTGAAGCCCCCTTGATGGCTAAGCTTTTTTCCTCCTTTGGATCCCAAGCTAAAGTCATTCTTATGGGCGATCCCTTTCAATTACCCCCAGTAGGTCTTGGAAGTTTTTTTCATGACCTTTTATCATGTGAAAGTATTCTACCCCATGTTCATCACGTTCACCTAAGCCAATCTCATAGGTGCCAGGAACCTTCAATAAATAAACTCATTGAAATTACTCATAAAGAAGGGCCTGATGAATTTCTTAACTTTTTATCTACAGATAATGCCCATCTAAATTTAATAAGGCATCCCCTTGAGGCTTTTGATAGTACTATTTTAGAAACCTTAAGCTCTTTTTTTGAAAAAGACTTTTTATATTCTGATGATCTTGAAATGAATAAAATTGAAAAATCCAAAAGTATTATTTTATCAACTTTAAGAAGAGGTCCACTTGGAGTGGATGCCATTAATAAAAATTTAAGCCAATTTTTTTATTCTAGAAGTTTGAGCCAACGCTACTATCTTGAGCCCATCATGCTTTTAGAAACAGAAAAAGAGCGCAGCTTATTTAATGGCCAAACAGGTATAAAAGTTTATGACAGAAAAGAAAACCGCATTTTTTACAGAATTCACAATAAAACCCTAACAACCCTTTCTCCTCTCAAATATACCGAAGCCTTTGCCCTTTCTGTTCACAAATCTCAAGGCAGTGAATATGATGAGGTCCTTTTTATGCTTCCACAAGGATCAGAAAAATTTTCTAGAGAGATTATTTATACCGCTCTTACTCGCGTGAGAAAAAAGTTAACGCTATGGCTTGATGAAGAGCCCCTGAAAGTGGCCTTATTAAAAAATAATTACCGACAATCGGGGCTTTTAGAACGGATTAAGGACAAATTTCATAATTAGCCATTCTCTCTTTTAAAAGAGGGAGAAAGCGAAATATTGATCTATCTTCTTCGCTATTTAGCTGACTTGCAATTTTAATTATTCGATCGCTAGAATCTTTAAAAACCGTTTTCTTTCTTGCTATCTTTATGTTGTGAAAAAAATCTTCATCTCGCGTCCAATAATGATTTATTCTTAAATCCTCGATATTTAGAGGCCTAGACATCGAGGCTTTTGCTTTAGAATTACGAAGGGGGTATTCATTAAACCCTTTTTGAAGACTTGCATAATGAATTAACATTTTTGTTACAGCTTTGGGTCTTACAATAGACTTAAAATGATTATTAGAAAGTAAATTACCGGCTACAAACTTTACTGGGGCTTTCATGATAAAGCTTTCAGTTACTAACTGATCATCACCTAATTTATTAATGTGAGAAGTACCAAAAAGTTGCCAATTAACACATATAGCCCCAACTAATGGCTCTAAATCAAATTGATGAAGATAAGCTCTAAGACTTGATTGCTTCATTGGAACAATGAATTCATCAATATCTATAAAAG
>CAIPRZ010000043.1 GCA_903867585.1 uncultured Chlamydiae bacterium | reverse complement strand
CTTTATGGGTAAGAGCTTTTTTATTTTTAACAGGTCAAATCCATCCGCAAGATCTTGTGATTGAAGATTTGCAGTTTTGGGCTCTTATTTTATCAGGACTCATAGGCCTATTTTTAGGTTTTTATCTGATCTATAATAAGATGACCATGGTGGCAAATTCCCTCTCCCATACGATATTACTTGGACTTATTGTCATTTTCATGGTTTTAAAACTGATTAATATTTCTATTGGGATAGAAAATATCCCTTTTATCTATCAATTAGCAGCTTCGGTATTTACAGCTTTTATAACCCTTATCAGCCTTAATTATTTATCTAAAAGGGTATCGCTTGAAGCGGCTAACGCCTTTTCCTTCACAGCTTTTTTTGCTTTAGGAATTCTTTTATCCTCGGTTTATTTAAAAAATACTCACCTTGGACTGGAATCGGTTTTAGGAAATTTAGAGGCTTTAAATTTCATAGATATCATCAGGCTTTTAAGCGCCCTTGTGATTGTTGTGCTATTTATTACCCTTTTTAAAACCAGACTCTCGGTATCCAGTTTTGATCAGCTTTTTGCAAAAAGTTTAGGTGTAAAGACAGATAACTATCGACAAGCTTTAGTCCTTATAGCCTCATTATGTTTAATGGTCTGTTTTAGATCTCTTGGGGTAATTTTAATCTTAAGTCTTTTAACAGCCCCAGTGCTAATAACGCGATTGTTTCATGCAGATCGCAAAAAGATATTCTTATGGGGAACGGTAGTGGTTTTAGTTCAAACAACCCTTTGTTTAGGGCTTGTTCATTTCCTTTATATTAAATTCAATTTACCCGTTTCTACAAGTGGGTTATTTGGATTTTTAGGATTGGTAGGCTATTTAATAAGTTTAAGAGTTCGCACCCTTATTTCTACTCTAAGAAATACCAAATAGAGCGCTGTTTTTTATTTCGATAAATAATTCCTGATAATTTTCAGCCTTTATAAACTTATTTTCTGATAAATCTTGCAATTGGAATCTTTTTATTTAAGCGCGTTCAGAAATTTTTTAAAATTTTTATTGTGTCTTTGGCTGTCAAAGGTAAATACTCTTTCACATAATTATATGAGTATTCATGAAAAAACTTTTGAAAAAAGCATTGATAGGTTTTTGTGTAATAAATGTCACTATGATGGGCCTGATGCTTTCTTTAAGATGGATCAATCCAGTGACATCAGCATTTGCTTTAAGAGATTATCTGTTTCATGGTTGCCCACTGTATAACTTAAATCAGGATTGGGCTCCTCTAGATGAGATAACTCCTTTTATTATTCAAACAGTCGTAAGTGGAGAAGACTATAAGTTTTTTGAACATAAGGGGGTTCATTTTAATCAGCTTTTTTATGTCTTTAAAAAAAACTTAAAGAAAAAAACATTTGGTGGAAGCACGATTACTCAGCAGACAATTAAGAATTTATTTTTGTTTAAAGAGCGAAGCTACATAAAAAAAGCCATTGAAATGTATTTAGCCTGTTTGCTCGAATGCTTTTTATCTAAAGAAAGAATTTTAGAAATTTATTTGAACATTATTGAATTTGGTCAAGGTCTTTATGGGGTAAATAAAGCTTCTCATTTTTATTTTAATAAAAGAGTCGGCGATCTTTTTTTTGATGAAAGCTGCTTACTGATTGGCGTTCTTCCGTGGCCAAGTCGGATTACAGAATATGATGAAATAATAGGTAATGCTAAAATTCTTTACCGCGCTTCTATTCTTTATAAAATGCTATACCCACAGGCGAGGCAACTTAACCCGAGCCGTCTGCATAGTTATAATAGTAGGCCTTGTTTTACGATTCTTTAAAAAGAATAGAGTAGTTTTGCTGTCAATCCTTGTAAGATCAAAGAATTATCAGCTGTCGGGCTTGTGTGTTGATTATTGAAGAACCAGATTTGCTCTTCCCAGCCCAGTTTAAATTGGAATTTTCTAAGTTCTAAACAATCACCTACGTCATAAGATAGTCCCCCATAGAGTTCAACCACAGGAAAAATGGAGTTATTGGATAGAGTTTGAATAGCCACGGGGTAGTTGTTTTCATCAGGGTAAGCGGGATTATTAATATCACTGCTATTTATTTTAGATGTGTAGGAGCCATATAAAAGGTCGATAGCTACATCAAAAAATAATCCAAAGTTTTTCACAAAAGACCAATAGCTTTTAAGTCCTGTTTTTAACCCAGCACCCCAAAGATATTGGGTATTATGATTTTCATTAGTTCCTGTGTAGCTAGAAGCTCCGGTAGGTCCGTCATAAGTATCGAAGTTAAAGTTAAAGACTTGGGTTTGATAGATCCCTTTGAGCCCCAAAATAGGTTTTATAATGATATTGTCTTTAATTTTGATAATTCTTCCTAAATCGAAATCAAAGGCATTAAAATGGATACACCAATTGGCTTGGGCTTGGTTAATATAATTAAAACCGCCACTAAAGCTGCAAAGGCCTAACACAGAATTAGCGGGATTGTATCCGATTTGAGGTATAATTCCAGTATAGGAGTCATAAGATAATAGGCTTTTACTTGCGCTACTATACATCCATGTATAAAGCAACCCTAAATCGTATTCTTTGTTTTGAGTGCAAAAAGAAAGTCCGACTTTAAACCCTGGACTTGACTGATAGCTGGGTGAATAAAGTTTCCCGGAATTAAAAGGTTGAGTGGGATCCGCAGTGTTTAAAATCTGTCCTGTTTGAGCAAATTCATTACCATTGGCTTGTACATACCAATACAAAAAATCTGCTTCAACGGTACAGTTTAAATTTTCTTGGCAAGCTAGAGGTGGAGTAGTTTCTGAATGATTCCAAACCTTAGAATCTGTTTTAGCCGTTAGAGTGATTGTGAAAACAGTTGCAACAAGAGATGTATTTTTAAAAGAGAGCATCTTATAAACCCTAATAGATAATCTTTTCTAATTAACTATTAAGGAATTTTAAGCAATTTTTTTTATAAAATTGTAGCACTCCTTATTGAGTTTCAAGAGTTACTTTTTAGTCTTTTAAATTCTTCAATATCTCTATTTAGCTACGGTTTGAGTGAGTAATATATTTTAATTTTGCTGCTATACAAATATATACGTCTTGCAAAAAATTTTATTAAGCACTATTTTTTTTGAAAAATTTTATTGGCGTTTAACATGTATTTACTTTTTTCTATTTTAATGGGGTTTCAAATATTCTTATATTCTTTTGAGAATTTTAATCTCATTATGAAGTTAGATACTCAAGCTCCCGCTCCCACTCCCGCTCCCACGCCGTTAGCCGTCGAGGTTAATGGTCCTTCTGCTATCGCAGTTTTTGGTAATTTTGCCTATATTACAAATCTAGCTAGTCCATCGATTAGTAGGGTGAATACAACTACGGATTTATTGGATCAAACATTTTCTCACCCCTCACTTATAGCTCCCTATAATATAGTGTTAAGCGCTGATGGAAAATATGCCTATATTGCTAATTATGGGGCGCCCATGACAATTTTAGACACGACAACTGGTACGTTTTATCCTACTAAAATTTATGGCAATTCTTTAGCGATAGATCATGCTATAAACCAGCTATTTATAGCATCTACTCGATCGGTTGCTCAATACCAATATAGTTCACGACTAGGCTTTTTTAGTAGCAAAAATAAACTAAGTAGTAGTTCAAGTTCGTCATACCAAACACTTGACCTTTTTATTTTCGATGTTAGTTTGGATCATTGTACTAATCCTAATCTTATAAATACTGTTAATTTCAAATACAAAGATGTAGCTGAAGTCTCTTCTTTGACTTTTGATCTAAACTATATATATATTCAAAATCAAATAAATACAGAATTATTTGTTTCAAGAGTTCATAGAGAGACGTTAGAAATAGACCAGCTTTTCTTGCCTTCTGGAAAAAGGCCTGGTAATAATGGATTAGTGGTAATTGGTAATAATGTTTATTCTTCAAACTCCTATGTATGTAATTTTGTAACAGAGACTGTGGATTATTTCGCAAATATTGAAAACAATAGTAACGCGATTATTTATGACGGGAGTAATTATTTATATGTTGTGGGTACTCAATTGGCGGTAAGAGACATTCCTGATAGCGGTTGCCCAAGTGGACAAGCAACGATAATCACTCCTACAGGGAAGGGAGGTTTTGCGGGTACAGTGGTATATAAATTAGCCATAGCATCAACTTATCCTTACGTTGTTGTGGAAGAATACGCAGGATTTAATTGTCCACAAGCTCTGTCATTGCTGCCTAATGGAAGCCTCTATGTTTTAGATGGATCAGGGAGTGGTACGGTATGTTCGTCAGTAGGTACTAGTGGACAATTAAAAAAGATTAGGCCCACTCAAATAAACCCTTCAAAGATAAAAAAGAGTCTTAATTATATAAAGAAACAAATATAAAAATTTTAGGTAACATTTAAAACAGGCTAGACTTTTTAAGAGCTTTTAAAACTTATATAAGGTCTTCATAATAATAGACTTCCTTATCTTTATTTAATAGAAGATACGAAAATCAACAGAGTACAAGCCTATCTGAGTATTGTTAAGCTGCTTAATAAGTTTAAGAGTTCGCACCCTCATTTCTACTCTAAGAACTGCCAAATAG
>CAIPRZ010000042.1 GCA_903867585.1 uncultured Chlamydiae bacterium | reverse complement strand
TTGTTTCATCTGTTTTGATAACTTTAATCGGTAAGATCCAGTTTTCATACTCAGCCACACTCATTTTTTCTTGAGCAAATTCACAAAATAATTGCCACAAGTTACTGTCGTTTAATAGTTGCATTTTTTAGTTTATCTCAAGAAGAGGTGTTGACGATCATTTTTTGGTCACATTAACAAAATACAAGAAGATTGAGCAAGAAAAACTGATCGGTTAAAGCACTTAAAAAATCTGTTCAGATAATAAGATAGCTTCTGCTTTAGCTTTCAGCATGGGATTTTTGGCATTAACCATTTTTTCACAATCGATAAGGGCCTGTTTTTTTAGGCCTAAGCTTATTAGAGCTTGAATGCGATTAAATTGAGAAAGCTCATGCAAAGGATCAAGTTGCAAAGCTTTTTCTAATACATTGAGCGCTCCATAGGGGTTTTTATTTTCTATATAAACCGCCCCAAGGGTTTGCAAAGTATATTTATCGGTGGGATCTAAAACTTCTAGAGCTTCTAAAATTGTTTGCGCCACTTCATATTTACCTTGCTTAATGTAGTTATAGGCTACAAATTGCAAATTCGATAAATCATTTTGTTGCCAGCCAAGAATGTTTTTCATTTCATCTTTTAACATCGTCTATCCTTTTTTCAATAAGCGACAGTGGGTAAAAGCATCCATGCCCATACTATTGAGTTTGGATAAGGTGCTAATAGCTTCTATGACTTTATTGACCTCTTGATTGTTTGTCTCTTTAGATAGAACAGATAATTTATCGTTAAATAAAGAGACATCTTTTTCTAACAACGCTGGAAAAACGGTATAAGAAAAAACCTCTTCTGTGACTCCTTCAACAGGAGGCGCTTCATAAAGGGCCAATGACTGGGTTTTTCCTAAAACGCCGGTAAGTTCTGCTAGATGAGATTCTTGCGCCGGGGCTAGTACAGCCACCTGGGGACGCATAGAAGCGTTGGTTGAGGAAATGTCTTGATAGATGCTTGAATTTTTTGAAATTTCGTCTTGAGCGTACCGTTGAGATACGCTTGTCGGAAGCTCATAGATCGTCGTTTTAATCGGTTCAGACATAATCTTAGCAGGGTGTTGTTTTTTGGCCCTTTATCCCTTTATCTCACATTTAGCCCTTTTAGGCATAAATCCAATTTCTACAAGCGATAAATTCTTTGTTCAAAACATAAGTTTTTTGGGCTGTTTTGAACAACTTTCCCACAATTTCCCACCTATTAACATTTTTCCTTAAATAGCTTATAGTGAGTGCTCTATTAGAATGCTTAAGCTGTTATAAACAGGGTGGAAAAACAATTTATGCATAAAGATGCTTGCCGGATTTATACCCTGATGCTAATGTGTGGGAAAGGGTGGGAATCTCTTTAAAAGCTCAGGGTCACAAGTGGTAAAAAAACATTTTTTTTCCGGATCTTTTGGTTGCAAACTCGATGAGAAGGCTCGCTTTGTCTTGCCTCAAGAGATGCGCTATGGTCTTGTAGAAAATGGAGAGCTTGAGTTTTGTTTAGCCTTGGGTCTTGGAGGCTGTCTTACCATTTATAAAAAATCTGATATTGAAAAAATTGTTGCAAAATTTGAATCCAAACAGCACATCGCTAAATTTCAAAAATTTTTCACTCTGTTTTTTTCAACTCTTCACCATACCACCTGCGATAAAGTTGGACGAATCACCATCCCTTCTATTTTGAAAAATGCGTGCGGTGTTAAAAACGATGTTGTGGTTTGCGGCGTCATGAATAAAATTGAAATCTGGCCTAAAGATGTTTATGACAAGCAACTCAAAGATCTTCTTTCTGGAAAAGATCCTGAAATGAATTTAGAAACGCTGGCTCAAGCCGCTTTTGCTCTTTTAGATGAAGAGGAGGCTTTAAGTGAGTAAAGCGCTCCATCTTCCTGTGATGAAAGAGGACATCTTAGAAGTTTTTGGCCCCTCCCAGCTCCATTTTTTCTTTGAAGGGACCTTAGGTCTTGGGGGTCATGCAGAAGCTTTGTTACAAGCGCATCCAGAAATCAATTACTATCTAGGCTCCGATCAAGATGAGACCGCTTTGAGTCTTGCCAACGAGCGGCTAAAACCTTTTGAATCTAAAGTCCACCTCACGCACCAAAATTTTTTTGAAGCTCTTGATGATTCAGATAAAACCTTTGATGGGTTTTTATTTGATTTAGGAGTCTCATCCATGCAAATCGATACCCCAGAGCGGGGATTTAGCTTTCAGAAAGAGGGCCCTTTAGATATGCGCATGGACCAAAGCCAAAGTTTAAGCGCCTATGAGATTGTCAATTTTGCCCCATTGAGTGAACTCAAAATGATCTTTGATACTCTGGGTGAAGAACCTAAAGCTGCCATCGGGGCCAAATTGATTGTCGAAGCTAGAAAGAAAAAAAAGATTAAAACAACCCTTGAGCTTGTTTCTGTTTTAAAACCGATGAGAACCGGAAAGATCAGAGGGAAACTCCATCCAGCGACTCTTGTTTTTCAGGGACTGCGTCTTGCTGTTAATAAAGAGCTTGATGTTTTAGAAAAAACTTTGAAGCTTTGTTTTGAAAAAGCTCGCAGCGGATCCAAAATAGCGGTCATTACGTTTCATTCTTTAGAAGATCGTATTGTGAAAAATCTTTTTAGAGATCAAGAAAAACAGGGCGGGTTCAAAAACGTTTTTAAAAAGCCAAAAATCCCATCAACCCAAGAGTGTCGTTATAATCCACGATCAACCTGCGCTAAACTTCGAGTGCTTGAAAAGGTGGATCATGAATAAAAAGGCCTTAAGTTTTAGTTTAACTCTCATGGCTCTTGCTGGTTTTTCTTTAATTGTCTTACAACATGATATCACCCAAGTCTCTATGCAGATTCCAAAAATGGAAGAGAGTAAACAGTTGCTTGAGCAGCAAATTGAAAACTTAGAAATTCGGGTAAGATCGCTTAAGAATCCTAAACGTCTTTTTGAGGAAAAAGAAAAACAGGCGCTTAATAAACTAACCTTTCCTCACCATGAAAAAGTGCTGGCTTTATCTCTTGATAAAGTGATTATAAAACCTACTATAGAAGAGACAAAATCTTTAGCGCCCCATCTGCCTCTTGCTAAAGTTTTCCCTTAAAAGCTACTCTTTTAAAAAGTCCATGTAATCGTTTATGCGCAAAAAAAACTCCCTTATAAATCCTTGGGCCCTTTGCCCGCTTGTACTACTTTTAAGTGCAGGATTTTGCGCTGTCGTTGCTAAAATTTACCGTCTTCAAATCCAAGAGCATAAAATCTGGTCCCATAGAGCTAGTATCCAGCAAGAAATGCGGATGGATTTAGAATCCAAAAGGGGAACGATACTTGCCAAAATGTCTCATGGAAATAATAGTGAATATGTTCCCATGGTTCAAGATTCTGTGGTCTATCATCTTTATATCGATGCAAAAGCTATTCCTACTTGTTATAAAAAGGGGCTTGCTGATTTTTTATCAGTCCTTTTACAAAAAGATAATAAAGAGCTTTTTGCTGAAGTATCTAAAAATACCCGATTTAGAAAACTTGTTTGGAATTTATCTTTAGAGCAAAAAAATCTCATCGAAAAAGGTTTTAAAAATTTTATAAAAAAAACAAAAATCCCCAAAAATTCCCTCTTTTTTTTATCGGGCTATAAACGGATTTATCCGATGGGTTCCATGGCTGGATCGCTTATTCAAACGCTTGGAACCCAAGAGGGGAAAAGGGGGCCTGAAAGAGTGGCCACAGGGGGCCTTGAAAAAAAACTTGATCCCTTTTTAAAAGGGCATCCAGGGCTTCTCATGGCGCATCGGACGCCTAAAGGGAGACTGGATGGAACTAAAGTTTTAAAAGCTTCCCAAGATGGCGCTGATGTTTTTTTAACTATTAATCCCTTAATTCAAAATGTGGTGGAAATGGAGCTTGAAAAAGCGGTGATTAAAGCTCGCGCCAAAGGGGGATGGGTGGTGATGATGGAGCCTCAAACAGGACAGATTATGGCTCTTGCGCAATACCCTTGTCTTGATCTTTTAAACCCTAAAGAGCTATTGCAAGATCCTATAAAAAAAACCTACCTTAATCTTAAAGCACTCACTGATCCCTATGAACCTGGATCGATTATAAAACCTTTTACCATGCTTTGTTGTCTAAAAGGTAATAGAGTCCAGATGAGCAAAAAACTTAAAAAAGGGTTTGATCCTGAAGAAAAAGTACCTTGTGTCAATGGACATTTTGCCGGAAGAAAAAACCCTGTTAAAGATGTCCACCGTTACTCTTTTCTCAATATGAATATGGCGCTACAAAAATCATCCAATATTTATATGGCAAAAGCTATTGAAAAACTCAACTCGAGCTTGGGTGATAAATTTTATTCTGATGAACTTAAAAATAGCTTCGGGCTCGGGAGCCGAACAAGCCTTGGTATTGGACCTGAAAGCTCAGGATTTGTGCCCACTCCATTTAAAAAAACACAAAAAGGTCTTTTAGAATGGTCTCAAGGGACTCCCTATTCTCTTGCTATGGGTTATAACCTCCTTGCAACGACTATGCAAATGACACGCCTTTTTAGTTTAATCGCCAATAAAGGAAAATCAGTAGAGCCTTATTTAGTAGAAAAGATTATCCAAAAAAATGAGCAAGGACTTGATGAAATTATTTATGATCACGCCTCAATACAAATAAATCAGAATCAAATTATTGATCCCTCCGATTGTGAAAGGGTCCTTCATGCTATGCAATATGCCGTCAATAAAGGGGGAACAGCTTTTAGAGCTAAAATTCCAGGCTTTAGCGCCGCAGGAAAAACAGCCACAACAGAAAAGCTTGTAAAAGGGAGCTATTCTAAAGATAAACATATCTCAACTTTTGCTGGCATTGCACCTCTTAATAATCCAAAGCTTGTCTGTTTAATTGTCATTGATGAACCAGAAAAATTTTATATCGAAGGGGTGGGGATGAATCATTTTGGAGGGGTTTGTGCCGCTCCTAGTTTTTCTGAGATGGCTTTAAAAACCCTTGAAATTTTAGGAGTCCCTCCCGATGATCCTAGTGGGACAAACGATGAGTTAAAAAAACTGGATGAGCTTTTTAAACAATGGAATCACTAAATGCTTCTTAAAAACCTTTTAAAAGATGTTAAAAATATCACAGTTAAAGGGCCTATTAACTCTGAAATCACAGGAATCAGCTCTTTTTCTAAATCAATAAGGCCCGGTGAGCTTTATGTGGCTTTAAAAGGAAAAAATTTTGATGGTAGAGATTTTATTGAAGAGGCTTTTAAAGCTAAAGCCCTAGGGGTGATCACCGATATTTACAATCCCTTCCTCGATAAAAAATTTGTACAAATCATTACTAAAGATCCTTTAGCTTTGGGACAGGAGCTGGCTTTAAAATTTTATAAAAAAGTGGATTATCTCATTGGAGTGACAGGCACTAATGGGAAAACGACCTCAGCATTTTGTGTGCAAAAGCTTTTAAATGCCATCGGGGTCTCTTGTGGCCTTGTGGGGACCTGTTATGTGGATACGATTCAATCCATATCCCAATCAAGTCTTACAACCCCTGATGGAATTAGTTTATCCAAACTCATTCATCAAAGTGTTCAATCAGGGGCTAAAAGTTTAGTGACAGAAGTTAGCTCCCACGCGCTTGCTCAAAAAAGGATCTATGGCCACAAATTTGATACGGTCATTTTCACTAACCTCACCCACGATCATCTCGACTATCATCAAACCTTTGAAGCCTATGGGCAAGCTAAACTTGAGCTTTTTAAAAAAGATTATCTGAAAGAAAAAGGATGCGCTGTTATCAATTTGGACGATCCTTTTTCTAAAAATATCATCGATAGCCTATCAAAAAAGGTTCTCACCTACAGTCTTGAAAATCCTGAGGCCGATTTCTATTTAGAAAATTTGCAATTAAGCTTGGAGGGGATGAGGGGCCTTTTACATTTTCAAGGTAAAACCTATCCTTTTGAAACCGGTTTAATTGGAAAATTTAATGCGTCTAATATTTTAGCCAGTGTGGCAACAGCTTGGATTTATCATAAAGACATCGAGTGTCTTATCAAAGCGTGCCAAGATTTAAAACCCGCGCCTGGAAGACTTGAAAAAATCACATCTAATATTTACATCGACTACGCTCATACACCCGATGGATTAAGTTCTGTTTTACACGCTTTAAAAAAGCTGCCGTTTAAAAAGGTAAGACTTGTCTTTGGTTGCGGTGGGGATCGGGATAAAGAAAAAAGACCTCTTATGGGAAAATTAGCAGCCACCCTTGCTGATGAACTTATAATTACTTCTGATAACCCCCGCCACGAAGATCCCAATCTGATCATTGAAGAGATTATTTCTGGAATAAAAGAGAAAAATTTTATCAAGATTATCGATCGAAAACAGGCTATTTTTGAAGCCTGTCAGAATTTAGAGTCTGATACATTGTTACTAATTGCAGGTAAAGGGCATGAGAAAACTCAAATCATCGGCCATCAAACCCTTCCTTTTGATGAAGTAGAGATTGTCAAAGAGATTCTAGGCTGAAAAGCTTGCTTCAAGAAGAGCTAAAACAACAGGTCTTAAAATTTCAAAACCTTGTATAACAGCTTCAATAAGCTCTCTTTTTTTTGGCGTCATTGACTCTATAACTTCCACACCTAATTGGATTCTTAGAGCACATAATTCTTTAGCTAGGGATGGATGACCCTTGACAGCATCAATGAGACTTAAGATATTGCTTTCAATGATAAAATCTGCCATATCATTGATAGTGTTTTGCTCACTAGAACCGTCTGGATAGGTAGAAAAGCCGCTTTCAATTTTACTATCTACTGCCTGCAGGACCCTAGCAAGCGCCTCTGGACTGGTCCCTTCTACAAGAGGGCTTTTTCCAAAATGTTCTTGAATGCAAGCTAATTTAGCTTCTTGAGTTAATAAGGCATTAAAAAGGGCATTAAGAGCTGTTGGGAGGGTCGCTACAATTTCAGCACCAGCAGCTCCTCCAGAAAAAAGAACCCTAGTTTTTAAAAGAAGAAGTTCTTCAAAATTAACCCCAGCCCTGATTCCAGGAGGTCGTGTATTTAACTCAGCTTTTAATTTAGCTGCGATTTCAGCTTTAAAATCGCCTAAAGGTGGAAGTTTTTTGGCCTCTGAAAGTCTTGAGAAAAGAGCTCTAGTTGCAGGGTTAAATCTTTCCTCATCAGGAACACGTAGCTCGCTACTTCCTCCTCCAGGACCGCTACTTCCTCCTCCAGGACCGCTACTTCTTCCTCCAGGACCGCTACTTCCTCCTCCAGAACTACTTCCTCCTCCAGAACCGCTACTTCTTCCTCCAGGACCGCTACTTCCTCCTCCAGAACTACTTCCTCCTCCAGAACCTACAGGACCCACACCTGTCAAATTTTTTTGTGTAACTAAATCAGATCCTTTATCTGTTGCAAAAGGGAGAGCTAAAAACGCCGCATCAAGGGCCAATCGCATTTGAATGTCTTCTATCTTACCACCCAAGCCCATTACATCTGCTTTTGATGGATGGTGGGTTTCAAGCATTCGACAAACAGCTGGTCTAATATTTTCAGCACGTCTTGCAAACTTACCAAAATCAGAAGCGGGCATTAAGGATTTAGCTAAACTTCTTAAGCGATCAGTACTAGCTCTAAAGGCAGCTTGCAATTCACTAAGGGCCGCTTCCCGTTCTGCCGCACTGGCTTCGCCACCGGCAAGAGTTAATTCTAATGCAGCATTTCTTGCTCTTAAAGCACTAATGTCTTTACCCATTGCCTCATTTAGTCTTGCAAATTCTGATACATGGGCTGCAGCACTTTCAAAACCTGCTTCAAACTTTGCACACTCTTCTGTTTTAGCTTCTAACTCTTCTGTTTTAGCTTTTAGTTGTGCGACAAGTGAAACCTCTCTTGCCACTCCAGCTGCTATTTGGACTTTAGCTTGTTCTAGGGCGTCAATATTATGTTTTAGAGTATCTAGTTCTTTGGCAAGTGAAGCACTGTGAGCCTTTGCTTCAATTGTCGCAGCATCTGCTTTTGCAGCTAAACCTCTTGAGGAGGCAGCCTCTTTTGCAAGCGCTGTTATTTTATGAGCAAACATTTGAGATAGGCGTGGAAGATCAAGTTTTTCTAACGTTGAAGGATCCTCTACATCAACACCTGAAAGAAGAGCTGCAAGCTCTGGAATATCTGTTTGGATGGCTCTTAAAGCCGCAATAGCCACACCAACTTGAGCTTTAATAGTTCCTTGCAATCTGGCTAATTCGCCCTTAGCAGTTTCAGCTTGTTCTCGTAAAGCGTCCGCTTCCACTAAAGCTTGAGCTTGAGCACTAGCAAGTTCTAAAGCTGAAGCTTGTAAACCTGCAACAGCCTCAGCTCTAGCTAACCTTAAGTCACGAAGATCCCCATCTTGTGCTGCAAGACGGGCTTCTTGGTCGCTAATTAATGCACTTTGAGCCTTATTAGCAGCTAAAGCGCTATCTAAAGAGTGACGAATTTCCTCAAGTTCAGCAAGCTTTGCTGCACGCTCACGTTGTAAGGGGTTTAAGATACCTTCATGTTGAATTTGTAGAGCGGTAATAGTTGCTTTATGAGCTGCGATTAATCGATCTTTTTCTGCATCTTTGCTACTTCCAAGTCTAGATAATTCCTCAGCATGCGTCCTTTCAAGAGCGGCAATATCACCTTCTTGCTTAGCTTTTAGAGCTGCAATCTCTTTTTTTAAAGCTTCATTAGCATTTTCTTTTGCTTGAAGCTGTAATCCAATCGCCTGAGCTTCTAATCTATTAGCCTCTTGTGTGGCTCTCAATTCTTTTTCTAATCCGCTAATTTTGAGAGCACTTGCAGCTCTCACCTCTTCAAGGGTTGCCTTGAGGGCCCTATTTTCCGCTTCTAAGGCTGATGCTTGGGCTTCTAATTCGGCAACTTTAGCTGTTTCGGCTTCAAGCTTAACTGATAAGGCCTGATTTGCAGCTTTAAGTGCAGCCTTTTCAGATTCTAATGTTCCTTGACAAACTTCAAGGGCTGCAACTCGCGCTAAAAGTGAATCAGCTGTGGCAGCAGCAGCTGCTGCTAGTGCAGAAGCTTCTTCGTGGGCAGCAGATTTTGAAGCAAGTATCGCTCTATGTTCATCAGTCGCCGCACTTGCAGCAGCTTGAGTTGCAGCTAGAGCCCCTTCATTTAGTGATAAAGCTGCGTTAAGCTTTAAAATACGTTCAGCTTGACTAGCTATTTCTTCTTTAAGACCGCTAATGGTTCCTTGTTGACCTGCTAATTTTATTTGTAACTGTGCATTCAGCTGCAGCTGCCCATCTAATTTATCATAAAGAGTTTGACTCTGCGCGGATAAAAAGGCCCCGATTGACTCAGGAGTAGGGTGTGCTAATGTGATGCCTGTTAGATTTTCTAATTTACGAAGATGTCCTTGTAAGACCGAATCAAGTTCAGATTTTTCAATAGATAAAAGACTATTTCTAGTTTCTAATCCACTAATACGGCCTTCAGCTTTTTTTAATTTTTGGGTTAAAGCAGCGCTTCTCCATTTATTAAAGTATTTAGATTCAATTTTTCTTTGTCTTAAAAGGGCAAGATGATCAGCAATGTTTTCTAATTGAGCCTCTCTTTTTTCAAGAAGGGCTATTGTTCCCCCTAAGGTTGCTCCGGTGGCTGCTAATTCACTTTGTGTTCGGCTTAAGAGGTCAGTTTGTTCTAAGAATTTTTCGTCAAGGACCGCTTGTGCCCCTTCTAATTGGCGTAATTTTGCATTACTTGCATCAAGAGAGGCGTTAATTTTTTTAAATTTTGATTCGGCCGCGCTTCCTTGATCTTCTAAAGCAGATTGAAAGAGCGCTGTGGCCTCTTGTAGTTTTAATTGTGCGGCGTCTCTTTCTTCAGTTAGTTTTTCTAATGCAGCTTTTGAACGAGAACCTTCTTGTGCTATTTGTGCACGTAAAGCGGCATTAGCCCCTGCAAGACCTTCTATTAAACCGGCTTGTTCTCCTAATTTTGTTGCTTGAGCTTGTGATGTTATTTCTAAAGCGACAAGCTTTTCAGCTGTCTCTTGATGAGCTTTTTCGAAACGTTCTTTTAGAGCTTTATTTAAGAGGTTAGCTTCAGAAAGAGCTTGTAATTGTGCATGTAGTTCACTATTTGCTTCTTTGAGCGCAAGGATTTGATCTGGAATTTTTTTAATGTCTTCTAAATCAGCCCCACTAAAACTTGCCTTTAAAGCTTCCATTTGTCCTGTTAAAGCCGCTAAGGCCGATGTAGCTTCAGCAAATTGACTTCTTAAACCAGCGCTTCCACCAGTTCCACCAAGTTCAGCTTGGGCTTCTTTAAGTTCTCCTTGGACTCTAGCTAATGAAGCCTCAGATGCGTTTAATTCTCCCAACATTGTTGCAAAAGCTTCTCTTTCTTTAGCAAGATCTCTAAGATGACTAGCTCTTAATTCGCTTAAGGCACTATCTCTAAATCCAAGCTCTTCAAGATGGCTTCTATCTTTTGCTGCCGTTAAAGCTATTAAATCTTTAAGAGCCGAAGAACTTTTCCCTAATTCGGCTGATAATCCAGCAATTTCTTCAGCCTTTCCACTTAAGAGTTCATCAGCTGCAGCTAAGGCTTCAGCTTTTGATGCAACAGCAGCTTGTAAGCGTGAGTTTTCAGATCGAGCACCATCAAGTAAATCTTGAACCGCTACTTTTTCGTCTCGCAATTGAGTGATTTGTTGTTGTCTTGCAGATTTTTGATGTTTTAAAAATTGTATTTGGATTGTTTTAGCAGCCCCACTTCGAGTTAACTTTTCAACTTGGGCTTCTAGCTCAGCCTTACTTGCATCACTTGCTATAGCTGCAGCTTGTAGGGCAGCTACTTGTTCTTCAAGTGACTTAATTGATGCTAGAGCTTGTTGAAGAGAAGCTTTAGCTTCGGCTTTACCGCTAGCTTCTAAGGCTTTTTCAGCTTCTTTTGCTTCTAAGGCTTTTCTTAAACCTTCAATGGCCCCCTCAGA
>CAIPRZ010000041.1 GCA_903867585.1 uncultured Chlamydiae bacterium | reverse complement strand
GAAATTTCTAAACTAACCCCTTTAGGCTCTTTTAATATTGAAGATCTTAAAGCCATTTATGATTATACCGGTTATAAGATTCAGTTTTTCTGTAAATCAGCTGTTAATGAGCATTCAATAGATCCCCATCTCATTTACATCAACACTGAATATGATCTTGATTATTACATCACGATTTCTAAAACCAAACTCTCTTTTCCAGAATTTATAGAAATAAAAGTGGATCAGTCCGTTAATGAATGCTTAATGCATAAAGAGCAGTTAGAGATTGCTCTAAAAAACACCGAAAAACAACTCAAATCATTAGCTTCTTTACTTATCCCTCTTGAATTTGCTCTTGGGCAGATTCACGATTTAGAAGAATTAAAGCTCGCTTATAAAATGGCCTCATTCCCACTTGATGTGGGCTTTTTTAGCTTAATGGCCTATGTTCCACAAAATCGGGAAGCCCATGTCCCTAAAATCCTGAAAGGGCTTGATATACAAGCTGAAGTTATAAAACCAGATAGCGATGAGGTATTACCGACCTGTTTTTATAATAAGGGGCTTGCTAAATCGGGTGAAGACCTTGTTAAAATTTATGACATTCCTGCAGCCAATGATAAAGATCCCTCTCCTTGGGTCCTTTGGACGTTTGCCCTATTTTTTGCCATGATTGTCTCTGATGCCGGTTACGGTTTTATTTATTTATCCATCGCTCTTTTTGCCCGGTTTAAAGCTAAAGTGCTTACACCTTATCTAAAAAGAAGTCTTAACCTTTTAAAAATTTTAGGCATTTCTTGTATTTTATGGGGTTCAATGACCGGTTCTTGGTTTGGGATAGAGCTATCTGAGAAAAACATCCTTCAAAAATTCACCCTAATTGATGTTTTAGTAAGAAAAAAAGCGGTTTATCATGCCCAGATGAATGATGAAACGATTCAAGAATTGGAAAAAAAATATTCCTTCAGTTGCCAATCCTGCTCGGATATGTTGCTGAATTATACCACTAAAGAGGGCGATAAACCCATTTATGATAGCTTCTTTAAAAGCATCCTTTTAGAGCTTTCAATTGTTGTTGGCGTCATTCATGTAATCTCTTCATTACTTCGCTATCTAGGAAGAAATTATGCCAATATCGGTTGGGTTCTATTTGCAATGGGTGGCTACTTGTATTTCCCATCCTATTTGCATGCCGCTTCTTTAGTTCAATTTCTTAATTTAGCCTCATTAAATCTAGCAGCAGCTTTTGGCTATCAGCTTATGATTGGGGGGATAAGTCTTGCTATGCTTTTGGCCCTTTACCAAAGAAAATTAAAGGGGCTTGGAGAAATTGCTAATCTTGTACAGGTCTTTGCTGATATTTTATCTTACCTTAGACTTTACGCTTTAGCGCTTGCAAGTACCATTATGGCTGATACGTTCAATCAGATGGGAATAAATTTAGGCCTATTTTTAGGCATCATTGTTATTTTAGCCGGACATGCTATCAATTTTGTTTTAGGCACTATGGGGGGAGTCATCCACGGACTTAGGCTTAATTTCATTGAATGGTATCATTATAGCTTCGGTGGAGGAGGGAAACTGTTTAACCCTCTAAGACGATTTACATTTAAAAGTTAGGAGATCTTTATGGATTATGGAATGGTAGGGCCAGCATTGGTTTTAGGTTTAGGTTGTATTGGTAGCTCTATAGGCTGCGGTATAGCTGGTATGGCCTCGCATGCGGTGATGAGTCGCGTAGAAGAAAACCATGGTCAGTTTATTGGTATGTCAGCGGTGGCTTCATCTCAATCAATTTATGGATTTGTTTTAATGCTTCTTATGAAAAATAGTATCCTTGCTGGAAGATTAAGTGCTCTTGGTGGAATTGGTATTGGGGCCTCTGTGGGACTTGCCCTTTTATTTTCTTCTGTTTATCAAGGGATGTGCGCCGCTTCTGGTATCCAAGCTTCTGCTAAACAACCAGCCATTATTGGTAAATGCTTTGCAGCCCTTGGAATTGTAGAATCATTTTCCTTATTTGCATTCGTCTTCGCTCTTCTACTTATCTAAAGAAAATTAAAGCTTTTTAGAGTCTTTAAGGAAATGGGGTGGTTTTAAACAGAGCCATCCCAAACCTATGGCCAATATCAAATAAAGAGCAAAACTGACACCGTCTCCAAATAAAGCTTTGCCTTCAGCTGAGAGTTTTCCAATCACAATAAGTAAAGCAAGTAGTACGCCTGTACAGGCATCACCAGCTACAAGACCTGAAGCTGCAAGAATGCCTCGCTCATGACAAACGTCGTTTTTCTGCCATTTTTTAACAAAAAGAGCCACAACAGCTCCAATCATTACTCCAGTACTAAGCGATAAAGGAAGATATAGACCGATGGCAATTGGTAAAATAGGAAGCTCAACAAGAGCTAGAAGTAGTCCAATAACAGCACCAATCATCACAAAATTTAACGGGATATTTCCTTCAATGACCCCTTTTGCCATGAGAGCAATGAGGGTGCCTTGTGGGGCTGGTAACTGGGCTGAACCAAAACCGTAGGCTTTATTTAACAAAAATAAAACAAAAGAGATACAAACAGCTGGAATGATGATTCCAATCATCTCTCCAATTTGTTGCCATTTGGGCGTGGCTCCTACAAGAAAGCCGGTCTTTAAATCTTGAGAGGTGGTGGCTGCAAGAGCTATAGCAATATTAACAACAATACTCATTGTTATGGCTGCAAGAAGATAAAATCTTTCAGTCCAACCAAGACCCACAAACATCAAACAGGTAATAAGTAAGGTGACAAGGGTCATTCCAGATACGGGATTAGAAGTACTACCCACAACACCGACTGTTATGGAGGTAACAGCAACAAAGAAAAATCCTAAAACAGTAAGAAGGATTACGGTTAATAAATTTAAAGGTAATCCTGGATAGAGCCATAAAAATAGAATGATTGCTAAAGATCCAACAATAAGCCATCGCAAAGAAATATCGGTATCAACACGGGCTAATTTTGTCTCGTTTGAGTTTTTAGAAAATAATTCACTAAAACCATGAACAAAGGTTTTTTTAATTAGGGGGACGATTTTTACAAGGCTTAAAATTCCACCAACAGCAACGGTTCCACAACCAATATAACGGACATAATTAGACCAGATCATATCGGGAGACATTTCACTAACTGGCATAGTTCCTGGATAAACCGTTATTCCTCCTTGAGCCATCGAGGCTATAAGAGGGATGATAACACCCCAACCGAGTACCCCTCCAAAAAGGAGGTAACTGGCAATTCTTGGTCCAATGATATAACCCACACCCAAAAGAGCTGGGGTACAATCAAAACTTAGCTCAATCTTTCCAGGTCCTTTGAATATCCAGCTTGGGACCTCTTTTGTAAGATTTAAAGCACTTGTAAAGAGTTTATAGAGCGATCCTGCGATGATTCCAGAAAGAGCAATAAGGGCTTTTTTACCCGCTGATTGTCCTGATTTGAGGATTTCAAAACAGGCGGTCCCTTCTGGAAAGGGGAGTTTTCCATGCTCTTCGACGATTATATAGCGGCGCATGGGGATCATAAATAAAATACCAAGTAGACCTCCTAGGATAGAAAGGAGGACAAGAGAGCTCATTGACGGTGGTTCACCCATAAGAAAAAGAGCTGGGGCTGTAAAAATGACCCCTGCTGCAAGTCCTTCTCCGACCGAGGCGATGGTTTGCACCATATTGTTTTCTAATATAGAAACATTTTTTGAAAAAATCCTTAAAAAAGCCATGGATAAA
This sequence comes from uncultured Chlamydiae bacterium, assembly GCA_903867585.1. Lineage (GTDB taxonomy): Bacteria > Chlamydiota > Chlamydiia > Chlamydiales > Rhabdochlamydiaceae > CAIPRZ01. The sequence goes on along the minus strand of CAIPRZ010000041.1, from coordinate 22,700 downwards.
ACAGCTGCAGGAATAGAGGCAGAAACTGTTGTTCCTACTTTGAGACCTAAATAGGCGTTACCAATACCAAATATAAGACCAAGGGCTATACCTAAAAAAACCGCTCTTAGGGTCAGTTCAGGCAGCTTGGATAGGGTTGGAACATAAGGTTTAAAATGCGAGGTAATTTTTGCCATAAAAAGGTATAAAGTTTTATTTTTACTGGTAGCTTAAGTAGAGATATTATTAAACATTTTTTTACTTCTAGCCTGAGATTGATTGTTATGTTTTTGTGTGCTATACTTAGTAAGTTTGTTTTGAACTTAAGAAGGATTACATGAGTCAACAGAAAGAATTTGGTTTTTGGAGATCGTTATTCTGGCCGATCCGTAAACATGAGTGTGCAAAAGTCCTCTCGATGCTCTCCTTACTTTTTCTTTTATGTATTTCCTACTCGATCCTTAGAAACCTCAAAGACACCCTTTTATTGAATGCAAAAGGCTCAGGGGCTGAAGCGATCCCTTTTATTAAACTCTGGGGGATGCTGCCAGCGGCTTTTATGGCCACCTGGGTTTATACCCGATTATGTCGGATCTTTAGCCGCAAGAACATCTTTTATGTCGTCATAGCAGGCTTTTTAGCCTTCTTTTTACTGTTTGCCTTTATCATCTACCCACAAATTGACAACCTTTACTTAACCCGTTTTGGAGCCTTCTGTAAAGACAACCTCCCAGCTGGATTTAAAGGGATGATAGCGCTTGTGACCAACTGGCCTATATCGATTTTTTATATCATCGCCGAACTCTGGTCGATGATGATGCTAGCTGTCCTTTTCTGGGGATTTGCCAACGACACGACCGATGTCGCAGAAGCTAAAAGAACCTATGGGATCTTAAATGTTGGCTCTAATATTGCCCCTATATTGGGTGGTTCGCTGGCTTTATTTGCGACAGAACACCTTAAAATACCCCTTGGATTTTTACACAGTAGTGAATGGGGAGAGACTCTAGCTCGTTTGATGCTTGTTGTTACAGCCCTTGGCCTTATATCCATGGGATTATACCGTTATATCACCTCAAAAGTGGTCTCTTATGACGAAAAACCAGCAGCTAAAAATGAGATCAAAGAGCGCTTAAGCGTAAGAGATAGTATTAAGTTCCTATCTAAATCCAAGTATTTACTCTGTATCGCCCTTATCGTCCTTGGGTACAATATTGCGATTAACTTCACCGACATCTTATGGAAAGAGCAGCTTAAACGGCTATTTTCAAATCCCAAAGACATGCTTAATCATATGAATACTGTGACAGTGTGGATTGGGGTATTTGCCACCGTTTTAGGAACTCTTTTTTCCCTCATGATTAATCGTTTAGGTTGGACTTTTGTAGCCCTTTTAACCCCTATGATGATGGTCACGATGGCCATTGGCTTTTTTAGCTGTCTCTTCCTTGGAAAATCTGATCTTGCTAGTTCCTTAATTTTTATGGGACTTGGGCCCCAGGCATTAGCTGTCTATTTTGGCTCGATGCAAAATGCCCTCTCAAAAGCGGGCAAATACTCGGTATTTGATGCAACCAAAGAAATGGCTTTTTTACCGCTTGACCAAGAAGCTAAAAGAAAAGGGAAAGCAGCCATTGATGGACTTGGATCAGGTGTAGGTAAATCTGGAGCTTCCCTTTTATACCAAGCCTTTATCATCGTTCTAGGCTCTGTTTCAGTATCCACACCTTATATAGCCCTACTGCTGGTGGCTGTTTTTGCGGCGTGGATTTATTCAGTATTTAATGTCGGTAAAGCCTTCAAAGGTCTTAACGAGCCTGTCAAAGAATAACGTTAGCTATTCCAATGCATCCCAAGTCTTGAGAGGACAAATCTTAAGACTTTTATGGGATGCAAGATCAAAAATTTTATAAAATTACCCCAATGAACCCCAGGTACGTAGCTGTAGTTTACAGCCCCATCGGGAACTTCTAATCCATCTGTAATCCAGGCTTTATAGGGTGGGGGCATTAGAGGAAGTTGATTTAAAGGGAAAAAACGGGCTCCAAGAGTCTCTTCAGTCGCTGAATCATTTACTGTTTCATCGGTTTTAAGCTCATAAAGGTAGGTTTTTCTTGCCAGTCTATTTTTAGGAAGGTAGATCCCTACAAGTCTTATGACATGACATATTACCCCAAGCTCTTCTTCGGCCTCACGTCGTGCCGCTTCTTCGGGTTTTTCTTGTTCAATACCACCGCCTGGCAAAACCCATACTGGGACATCTCGCCTTTTAATTAGGCAGACTTTGGATTTATCATGAGAGTAAATAAGACAAGCTACAGCGCTTTTTTCATCATTCATACTAAAAGCTTAAGTGATCTTTAGCCCATAAGTCAAATAAAACGGCAAAGTTTAAAGGATCTAAAAAAGGTGTTTTTTTAGATTGTTAAATGGTAATTTAGGGGGAAATCAATTAAGCCTAAATCATGAAACGTTTTTTAATTTTAGCTTTTTCTTGTTCAAGCCTATTTTTGACAAGCTGCTCTAGATATTATTTAACCTGTGATCGGCAGTCACGTCATAAAGACTATTTAGCATCAAGTTTTGCTAAATCTCCAGATCCTATTTCAAAAGAAGAGATAACCGGTGAGCAACTTGTGATCTCTTGGCATGTACCTAAATCATTTGAAAATAAAGCCGAATGTGAGCTCTTTATAACCTATTGGGACTATACCCAAGAATCAATCACATTCACCTTGAAAGATCGACTTGGCCAATACCCAATAGAAAATTTAGGACAAGGTTTTGAAAAAAATAAGGGTATTATTGCTTATAAAGCGATTCTAAAAGATCCCGAAGGTAAAGTCTTTCAAACATGGCAACACCAGCTTTATGCGCCCCTTATTACCATTTCTGATGAAGAGGTCGATTTAAAAGAAGATTCTATGGATGAAGAAAACGATCTTTGGGAATGGGAAAGTAGTTTATAAAAATCTAAAATGAGCTTTTTAGTTTTTATAAAGTTCAAACAGGGATCTGTAATGGAAACACCCTTTTTTAAAGGGTGAATCACAGATTGTTTACCCTCTTCTAAAAAACTCTCGAGCATAAGTCCCATCACGTGAGAAGAAGTTGTGCAGATATCAAGACTTTCATAAAAAGCTTTTTCCATCCCCATAAGTGTTTTTAACGAATTGCCGTGCGCACAATCAATAAGAAGTTTTTCTGAAAGATTTAAAGCCAGCTTGTAATTTGGCCCGTTTTTAGAACCTCTTAAGACTCCATGACAATAGGGATTACCCGATGTTGTTTTAATTTTTAGCGTTAAATCCTCTGTTGGAATAAGAGCTGTATGAGAAAGGCTGGCCACTTTTATAGCAGAATCTAAAGCCTCAAGATCCCCATCCAGAGGGTTTTTAAAACCTACTGGCATCGTTAAAAAAGCTGCTAATTGCCTGTGTATAGGGGAGCGCATAGTACGAGCCCCAATAAATCCCCAAGAAATATAAGGAGCTATAAGGGGAGCTAAATTTGGATCAATAAATTCTGTTGCTAGGGGAAGTTCTAATTTTTGAAGATCTTCAAGTAAATCGATGGAAGCTTTTATCCCTTTTTCAAGCTGGCACGTTCCATTAAGAAACGGGTCATAAATAAATCCTTTCCAATCATGCGAGGTTCGCGGTTTTTCTAAAAAAACTCGCATCACGATAAAAAGCTTATCTTCAACAGAAACAGAAAGCTGTTTTAATTTTTTTGCATATTCAAGGGTTTCTGAAGGGTCATGAATGGAGCAGGGTCCTACAACAAGAACCTTTTTTGAGGACCTGCCTTGAATAATTTCAAACCCTTGATCTCTAAATTCTTTAACCTTTTGCATAACAAATCCTTCTATCAAAAAGGGATAGAGGTTTCAATCAAAAAACTTTTAAGAATTTTTGATGGAGGCTCTATAGGTTTTAAGTTTCTCTTCTTGGATATTTCGGCTTGAAATATGTTTATGCATCGTCTCTTGCATCTTAAGGACCACTTCTTTGGGAGCTTTTTCAATAAAGTCCGTGTTTGCAAGCTTTACTTCTAGCCCTTCAATATCTTTAGAAATCTTTTGAAGATCTTTTTCAAGACGCTCAATCTCTTTGCCGATAAGATGCGGGGGTAAAAGAACAGAGGTCGTTGTTTGACCGTATGCTTTTGTAGCCACTATTAAATCGGCACTGGGGGCTTTTATATAGACTTTTTCAATCTTTGTGAGTGCTTCTAGAAGGGCTAAATTTTCTGTCATGAGGCTCAAGGGGTTTTCTAGATAGACCGTGATCGCTTCACCGGGTGGTATTTGTAATTCTCCACGCATTTCTCTAATATGATGAAGTAGATGCATCATATGATCAAAATCTTCATGAGCCTTAAGATTTTCTTCATAAGCTTCTGGAAAGGGAGCAGTCGCTAGAGTTTTAGAGCGCATGCAGGAGGCAAAATGGGCCATCAAATCATCGTTAGCTTCTTTAAAATGGCTAAATTGGGCCTGGATTTTTTGGAAGAGCGCCTCTGTCACAAAAGGGATAAAAGGGTGTAGGGCTGCAAGTACTTGTGTAAAGACACTGAGTAAGATTTTTTGTTTTAAAAGCTTTTGTTCTTTTGATCCTTTTTTTCCGCTTAAGATGGGTTTTGCAATTTCTAAGTAGCTTGCACAAAAATCATTCCAAAAAAAGTCGGTAATAGAACTTGCAGCTTTATCGAAAAAGTAATTATCCAGCGCTTTTTTCTCTTCTTTTAGACTTTGGGAAAGTCTTGATAAGATCCAACGATCTTCTAAGCCAAAAGAGCTGTGAGTTTCTAAAAGATCTTTAGCATGAACTCCTTCAAGATTCATAAAAATAAATCTGGCACCGTTCCATAATTTATTAGCAAAGTTTTTGTAATCTTCAAAACGTCTTCGATCAAGATCGATTTGCCTATTTTGTGAAGCGCAAGTAACTAAGGCCATGCGAACAGCATCGGTTCCATACTCATCCATAATTTCTAAAGGATCTAGAACGTTACCTTTAGATTTTGACATTTTTTCCCAACGGAATTTTACCCCTTTAGGAAGAGGCTCGCCCATATCATACCGTTTTTTTTCCTCACCCATAATGTAGGTGATATCGCCCTCTTTTTCCTGTTTGAAATAGGATTTTCCAAAAATGAGTCCGTGGAGGAAAACTTCAGGGAATGGGGGGGCTTTCATAATGTGAGTGCCAAAGGCCATCATACGAGCTACCCAGAAAAATAAAATATCGTGTCCAGTAACAAGAGTGGAATTGGGGTAAAACTTTTTCAAGTAAAGATCACTATCAGGCCAGCCAAGGCTTGCAAAAGGCCAAAGAGCTGAGGAAAACCAGGTATCTAAGACATCTTCATCTTGAACATATTTATGAGGATGGAGTTTTACAGGCTCTGGGATCCCTTCTGGTCCTTCACAAAGCATTTTGGATCGGTCTTCTTTTTCATACCAAATCGGAATTCGATGTCCCCACCAAAGCTGACGAGAAATACACCAGTCTCTAAGATTATTTATCCAATGATCGTAGGTGTTTTGATAGCTTTGAGGAATTAGTTTTACTTTGTCCTCATCGACAAGTTTTCTTAAAAGGGTTTTAAAAGGATCCATCTTCACAAACCATTGTTTAGATAGATAAGGTTCGATGATAGCTTTAGATCTGTAAGAAACACCGACGCGATGGGTATGAGGCTCTTGTTTAATAAAAAAGCCTTGAGCTTTTAGTTCTTTAATAACAGCAAGGCGTGCGTCATGGAAAGAGAGTCCCTGATAAGATCCCCCATTTTCATTAAGGGTCCCATCGGGATTCAAAAGATTAATCATTTTAAGATTAAGTCTTAAAGCGACCTGATAATCGTTCATGTCATGGGCTGGAGTGATTTTTACAGCACCAGTTCCAAAATCTTTATCAACCATAGGATCTGCAACAATAGAGATTTCACGGTGGGTAAGAGGTAGTTTTATTTTTTTTCCAATAAGATGGTGATAGCGCTCATCAGTGGGATTTACAGCTACAGCTGTATCGCCAAGTAGGGTTTCAGGGCGAGTGGTTGCAATCTCAATCGATTCATCGCTGTCAATAATTGGATATCTAATATGATATAAATAGCCCTGTTTTTCTTCGTATTCTACTTCATCATCAGCTAAAGCTGTTTGCGTGATAGGATCCCAATTAACAAGATAATCGCCGCGATAAATGAGCCCTTCATCAAAAAGCTTTTTAAAGACCACTTTTACGGCATTGGATCTTGTTTCATCCATGGTAAAGGCTAAAAGTGAAAAATCACACGAGGATCCAAGAGACTTAAGCTGAGATAAAATACGGGACTCAGAGGCTTTTTTCCAATCCCACACATGTTTTAAAAATTCCTCTCGTGACCATTCATTGCGTCTTTTGCCGTACTTAGCGATGAGGTTTTTTTCAACAAGGGTTTGGGTCGCTATGCCTGCATGATCAGTTCCTGGAACCCATAAAGCTTCATAACCGCTCATCCTTTTATAACGGATCAACACATCTTGAAGGGTGTTAACAAGGGCATGGCCCATATGTAAAGCCCCTGTCACGTTGGGTGGGGGAATGACGATGCAATAGCTGGGTTTAGCAGAATTGGGGTCGGCTTTAAAACAGTGATGTTTTTCCCATAGCTCTAATTGCTCTTTTTCGTAGGCTTTTGGGTCATAGGCAGGATCGAGTTGAATAGATGTCATGGGGCCAATAAAATAGGGGGTTTGATTGGCTTAAATTGTCTTAAAAAAGGGCTTTAATAGCAAATTCAAGAGCAGCTTTGTCGTAAGCAAAATAATCTAAAGGTTTTTTTTCGATCAGGCTTATGATAAAATTACTTTTAATAAAACGTTCTGATTCTTGAAAGAACGGGGCTTTTAACTCTTGGATGAGTTTTTCTTTAGATTTTTTTAGATGTAAAAATAAAGTTTCAATAATTTTATTGTCATATTCAGAGCACTTAGGATCTTTTATATATTTTTTATGTCTCACAAGTTCAGCAAGAGCTCTTAAAAACCCATGTTGGGAATTTACGGAATAAGAGGCTTCTATAAAAGATTTTCCATAAAGAAAAAGGGATTGTCCAGCTAGGATCCAAGGAAACTCATGCAGGTTTTCAAAAGGAGTAGTAAAAATAGGTGGGCAATTTAAAGCCAAAGCTATTTTGGCCATGAAATTTTTTGTCAGTTTTTTAAAATTGAGATGAGCAAGAATAAGAAGAGCATTGGTTCTTTCATTGATATCGAGACTCTTTTGGAGTACCTCTTCTAAAAAGACTTTTTGGTTAAGGACAAAAGCCAAGGAGAAAATAAGTTTTTGCTTTAGGGATAATTCCTCTTCTTTAAGAAGTATAAAACAGTTTTGGAGCTCTTCTTTCAATGAATCCATAACGGTTGGATATTTTTGAATAAAGGAGGCTTCATCTAAATAGCGCAGGGCCACAAAAATTAACCGAAGGGCCTCTTTTTTTGCCTTAATGCTTTTTTGAGAAAAAAGGACAACAAGCTCTTCTTTCAATTCTTCGGTATAGGGATGATGGGGATATTTTCTAAAACCGAGTTCAAAACATTTAATAGTCTCTTCTTTTTCATTAAGAGCTTCATAACATAAAGCTTTACCCCAGTACTCCCATGGGCTTGCTTTATGCCATTTGAAATCACCGAAAAGAGCAATCCCTTTATTAAGGAGCTTTTTTTTGACAGCTTTTGAAGAAGTTTCTTTAGCTTGAATAATATAACTATAACCTAATCTAAAAAGGGCCTCTTGGCCCTCTTGGTGATTTTGAAAACTAGAGACTATTTTTTGGTATTCGAAACGGGCTTTATCAAATTGATGATGCCAAACCAAATTATCACCCAATTTTAAACAGCTGATTTGTTTATTACTTGAGGAGTTAAAGAGTTTAATTGAGGAGAATTTAAAATCAGTATCATCAATCACAAGCCCAATATAGGGGCAAATTCTTGCTACTCTAGAGACAAAGTTAAAAATGAGTTCACCGTTTAAATAAATAAAAAATCGGTTTTCTATTTTTTCAATGACAATTTCAATTTCGGAAAGCGTTGAAGCCTCAAAGCTTTTATGGTCAAGGAGAGCAAAAAATCGATAAAGGCTAATTTCTCCTTTAAAATCGATATCTAAAATAAAAGCCTGTTCTAAATCGAAACCTAGCTTATTTTTAGATAAATTAAGATAAACCTTAAAACCATTAGATTGGAGCGGGCAGGAGACAGAAAGCTTGTAGTTATCAAGAAGTTCGGCATAGGGAACAGATAATAAGCCCCAGCTTAAGGATTTTTGTGACAGGGCTAAATAACTTCCTAAGGGGAGTAGGTCTTGATAAAGCCAATCTTCTGTTTTTTTAAGATCTAAATGGGTGGGATCTTTCCAAATTGGAAGCCCATCTATCACTTTTTGTAAATCCTCTATAAAAGGATCAAGAGTTGTATACCTTTTAGAAAGATCACTGGCTAAAGCTCTTGAAACTATAAGATCTAAGGCCTCATCAATATCATCTTTGAGGTTAAGCGTTGAGGGTAAATTAAAAGATTCATGACCTGCTACCTGCTTAAAATGCTCTAAATCTTTTCGATAAAAAGGCATTTTTAAAGTCAGTAGTTGATAAAGGACAACACCTAAACTAAAAATATCGGATTGGATGGTCCCTTTTACCCCTTTAGCTCTTTCTGGAGCTAGATGGGTGAGTGTACCTGCAATTTTTCCAGGTCGTGTTAAATCAGCGCTATCATCCTGTTCATCTAAATCTTCCTCTTGATCTAAGTGAATTTTTGAAGCCAGGCCCCAATCAAAAAGATAGGTATCTTTATGAATCCCGATGAAAATATTATCCGATTTGATGTCACGATGGACATAACCTACTTGGTGGGTATAATGAAGGGCTTCTAAAATTTTCATGAAATGACGAAGCCTTTCTTTTAAAGGCATAAGATGAGGTTCATCTTTAATTTTCATTAAAAGAGTTTTTAGCGTGTAGCCTTGGATATAGGGCATACTATAACAAATGCCGTTTGGAAGTATCTCAATACCATGAATGGGGATAATAGCGGGATGGGAGAGTTTGGCATGGATGTAAGCTTCTTTTAAAAATCGTTTTTTAGATTTTGGGTTATTGATCAAAGACTCTTTGATAACTTTTAAAGCCACAGTTCTATGATTAATAGAGTCATAAGCCCTGTAGACCTTACCCATTCCACCTTGACCAATAACTTCCTTAAGAACAAATGGACCTAAAGTTTCATCCATACTAATTACATTCCAAGATCATTTTTTTCACAGTTTTTGCAAGCTGCATAAGATGATATATCGCCTCTTAGATGAGCAAGAACAAAATCATTATAGCTTTTTGAACTATAGATTTCTGATAGGGATTGAGTTCTTAAGTTACCAAATTTAATACTTGCATCGAAATCAAAACAGCAGGGGATGACATCAAGATTCCAGGTAATATTTAAAACTAGACTCCGTTTACCTGCAATTACTGGGCAAAGATGATCTTTTTTTGAATTGTAATCTCTTCCAGATCCATAGTTGTGCCAGGAAGGCGCTACACCGATTTGATAACCCAATGAGATCATCTCCTTAAAAAAAACATCTTGGGCATCCACATCTTTTTTCTGAGACCCGAGATGAATTAAATCACCAGAATTTGCGTCTTGAGTTTTTATCGCCCTATTAAGGGGAGATTTTAAATTTTGGCATATTTTTGCAAGCGTTCTCAAATTTTTGGTAACAAGATCTAATTTATCGACATTATGAACTTTTTTATAAGCCTCTTTAGTAAAGCCATAGAAGCTAATCATCATACTGTCTAACCCAGAGCTCACGATGTTTTGTAATTCTTTTTCGCTTAATTCCACCCCAAGAGTTGTAATAATGAAAGAATTTTTAAACCCATTTTTTTTAACAAGCTTGATTTTATCGGGTAGTGTTTTATCAAGAAGGGGTTCTCCATAGCCATGAAGATGAACAGTCGGTTTTTTTGAAGGTAGTTTACTGAGAATAAGCTCAAAATCAGAAAGGGGCATGAAGCCAATTTTGCGGGTTTGTTTTTCTCTTGGACACATGACACAACGATAGCCGCAAGCATTGGTGTTTTCTATTCTATATTCAATAAAATCTGGATGCACACATCCCCATAAGTTATGTCAAATCACTTTATACAAGTAAAACGGCGCTTAGCCTAGTAAAATTTATTCTGGTAGGGATGACCTGTCTTTTTTTTGGAAAAAGAAACTCACCACAGAAGCTAAGAATATGACACTTCCACCGAGCCATATAGGCATTTTGGGAAATTTTCCTACAAAACTGCCTGAAATCAATGGGGCCACTATAAGGGCTAGTGAATTCATTGCACTTAAAGCCCCAAGAGTTTTGCCTTGATGGGCCGCTTCTGATTTTGAGGATATAAAAGCTGTTGCTGATGGGGTTACAAAGGCCACAAAAAAGCAAAGTAAAAATAAAATCGGCCAAAGCTGCAAGCTACGACTGACAAAACCCATACTTAAAACAATAAGGGCTGTAGCAAAAAGACCCCCTTGAAAAAGGGTAAGGGGTTTAAAGCGATCCACAATAGGCCTAATTAAAAGACCAGCACTCAATGCATAAAATAGACCCGCTGTTGCATAAAAAGAGCCTAGTTTTAAATGGGAAAAATTTAAAACCTGAAATAAAAATACAGGGATAAATTCGAAAAAATAGCACCAGCCGAAATTATGCAAAAAGGAGGCAAAAAAAGTTCCTCTGAGCGGTTTTTTTAATAGAACCTCTTTTAAACCTTTTAATCCTAATTGCCATTTAAACTGAGCCCCCTCAAGAGGGGCGGCTGTGTCTTTTAAACAAAGTTTACACACGATCAAATTAATTAAGAGGGCAATGACTGCAAATAAAAACGGGGTGCTGTAACCAAAATGTGAAAGTGCGCCTCCGATAAAAGGCCCCAGTGTAAATCCAGAACCCAGGGCCATGCTATAAAGACCATAATTTTTAGCTTTTTCATTTTCAGGACTTAAATCTGCCAGGCTTGCCTGAATAATTGAGGTGTTACCTGAAGCAAAACCGATTAGAGCTCTTGAGAAAAAAAGAAGGCCGATAGAGAGGGTAAAAGTCCCCAAAAAGGCCACGATATAACCAACAAGAGTTAAGGCCACTGAATAAATAAGAGGACCTCTTCTCCCTTTTACATCAGACAAAGCTCCCCAAAAAGGGGCACTGAAAAACTGACAAAGGGGCATGATGGCAAGTAGCAGTCCTAAATAGAAACCTCGGGCGCTAGAGCTCATTGTTTGGGGTAAAAGGGGATAGTCAACATCAAAGAGCATGCTTGAAAACATCGGATAAATAAGACCTACGCCGATATAATCGATAAAAGCTATTATTAATAATAATAATTTTGTTGATCTCATTTGTAATTATCCCTTTTAAATAAGTGCTGTTTTTTTTAGTATTTTTTACTAAAAAAATAAATTTTACTTATGAGTACAATAACTCCTTTAAACTTATCGAAAACTCTATCCCCTGAGGACTTTGCAGCCTTGGAAAAAGATTTAAAACCATCTAATGCCTCAGCTTTGGGTTTTTTAGGCCCTGAAGAATCTGTAGTTACAGTTTGTGAGCATGATTCAAAGTTTTTAGCATCTAAAGGAATCACCTTTATCCAGGTTGCCGATTGTTTAAAATCATTGATGGCAAGAGCCTATCAAATGCATTCATTTAATAATCTAGAGCATATTACCACCAAAGTTTTTTGCTTAGAGAATAAATTTTTATTTAAGATGATTTCAGCCTATCGAGGGTATCAGCACTGTCCTTTTGAGCGTTATGGTAAAGAGCCGTGCGATATTTACGATTCAGCCTATAATTTTGCTGTTAAAAACATATCCACAGGTCAGACTTTTAAATTTGCTGGTCTAATTCCTCACCTTCTTGCAAGCCATGAATTTTGTGAAGGTTTTAGAACTCCTTATCGATTTGATATTGTCAAAGCTATCGATGTTTTAGAACTCCTCCCAGGCGTGGATTATAAAATTCATTGTATTCAAGAAAAGATATGGGTGTTTAGAGGTTCAAGCTCTACTAATAGAGTCTCTCTTGTCCGTTTGAAAGATAATATTAGAAAACACGCTTTTGAAATCCGTGATACCGACGATAAAAGAATGTCAGCCATGTTTTCTTACTCTGAAATGGATTCTTCAAAAGAAGAAGAGGCTAAAAAGATTCCTCATATGTATATTTTTTCTGAACCGTTAACTAAACAGGTTTGTGATCTTTCTTTTAGAGATGTAAAACCGTTAGAGATATCTACTCTTTTTAGTTTTGGAAAAACCTATAATATGGAATATTTTAGGGCTCAAACCGTAAGTACTCCCATTCTTCATCCTAGTGATAAGCTTTATAAAGCTGATGAAAAGACTATGAAAGAGGTCGTTTTAGAACTTTGCTCTTTGTAAATTATAAGATTGAAAATTCTAAACAAACATCACAACTAATGGAGCTGCTTCAAAAAAAGCGGCAGTGAATGCGGCTATAGTCATTGCCTTTTTATAATTATAGGAAACATCTTCCATACAAAGAGTAGAAAGGGCCATCACCCCCTGTAAAAATCATAAAGCAGCTTGAGGCTAAAAGGGAGCTTTTGCAGATATTGATTTGTGAAGGGCTCATGTACGGGGAATGAACGGTGTCACCAGGTGATCGATACATCCCTGGTATGGTAACAGTACAGATTTCAAAGCTTGCTAGTCCAAAAAAAAACACAGCCCCAGCAACAGCCCCAACTTTGCGATCTAGTTTTATCCAGCTTGTTGACGGGTTTAAATCTTGCGGAATAGAAAGCTCTTGATCTTCAGGTATAGATTCAAGAAGGTTGATGATAACATCATTATTTAAAGAATTTTTAGTGATAGGTGTCATAAGTAGTTAGGGTGCAAAAAGGACATAGAATATTACATGGTGTCTTTTTTGCGACCCTAAACTATTTAATTTCTTTACTATAGAAGCTTTAGGCTTCTAGTAGATTAATAAATTTTAGGTAAAATTTTATAAGGTACAAGTTTGCAATATTCATCCCAGCCCTTCTGGTATTTTTTAGCGCACCGTTTATCATCTCTTTGGGCTCTATCTAGTAGAAGAAGAGTCAGAAAAATTACATAAAAATAAGCTAAAAATCCTGTAGCTAAAGCTGGAAGGGCCCAAAAGAAGGCTGCTAAAATTTCAGGAACATAATGAAAATGGCGAGCTATCCCCCAAAAACCAGAAGCTAGAAGGAGGGTTTCTTTTCTTTCATTTTGTTCTGTGAGATAATTTACAGATATAATTTTAGGTTTTTTGCCAAATACCAGGCAGTTTCCATTAGTAGCTCTAACAAATTGTCTTTGCTTATCTGCAGCGTAGTTAATAAAAATAGCTAAAACCCCTAAACAAAAAATAGTTATAGCTAGTGGAAGGCCGAGATGAATCGGTTTTAAAACCAAATACTGAGCGCAAGAGGTGTAAATTCCAGGTACCCACACAAGACAGCCCCAGCAAATGTAATAGCCTGCTCTATCGTGCATAATATCAAGAGATCTCAAATACCCTGTTTCCCAAACAAAAAATTTAGCGCAATAAATGATTTGTAAAAAGCAAGAGACCATCATGGAATCTGATAATGTGCCAAGTTCATATTGCTTAAATAAAAAAGAAAGACAAATGATTGACCAGCTCATCATGCCAAAACGGCAATTTGTAAACATTTTAATATCGATTCCCCACACTCTAGGGTAGAGTTCTGTACCCCAATAATAATCAAAGATTAGATTCCCATTGGTGCCTGAATCTGTACTAGAAGGAATATATTTCCCTTTAAGGTACAAAGCCAAACAAAATAAAAGACTAAATACGTTGAGAGCCCCTAGAAGAGGGCCAAAGTTATCATAAATAATAGAGGGTGAAAAAAGCTTTAATCCAACTGAACCTACGATAAAACTTATCAGTGATACACAGAAGGCAAGAACTCCATTAGCTTTATAAATTGGGATATTCCCTTTTGGGGTAATTGGACCCTCAAAACGTTTTCCTGGAAGCAGCTTCATGAGCGTAATTTGAAATAAAGAAAACAGCCCAATCATTAACCATGCTGTTTTTGATCCAAAAAACAGAGGAGCCCAGGTGCTAAACAGTAAATGAAAAAAACCTTGGGTTCGACAGTTTTGAATAAATGTTAAAATAGATCCGCCGTAGTCCCTATTTATCATAAAAACTAAAATCACAATCGAGGGGGTTACTGTCATAAGAAAGAGGGGGCCGAGTATAGTCCGAACTAATTGATTCTCAGCTATTTTTTTTACAGATATTGTAAACATTTAGTACCTAAATTTGAGCTGTTTTTTGTATAACGATTAAACTATTTCAATTAAACAAATAATTTCTTTAGAAAAAGGATTCATTCAGTGTTTTTCCGGCTTCAATCTAGTTTTTTAAACGATAAATCGGCTTAGAGTTTTTCTAAAATTTTAAAACTTCTAATCTCCCTTTTTTAAAAGAAGCATTACATTTTTAAACAAAATCTATTATAGCTCAAATCCATCTTAGGGAAGCTGTTTCATGACTTTCTATAGCTTTGAGAGTTTTATATGAAAAAAATTTCGTTATCGTCACTAGTCCTATTAATTATTGCAGCTATCGATAGCATTAGGAATTTGCCAGCTTCGAGCTTATTCGGGACGCAGCTCATTTTTTTCTTTATCTTTGCAGCGGGTATCTTTTTGGTTCCAGTGGCTTTAGTATCTGCAGAACTTGCTGCTAAAGATGGATTAAAGGGAGGCATCTATCAATGGATTCTAAAAGCTTTTGGTCATAAATGGGCGATGGTGGCCATTTGGTTACAGTGGATTAATACCGTTGTCTGGTATCCAACGATTTTATCTTTTATTGCAGGAACGCTTGCTTATTTAATAAGGCCATCTCTTGCTAGTAATGCCTATTTTTTGATGCCAGTAACAATTGCCATATTTTGGTTTGTCACTGTTGTAAACTTAAAAGGAATCCGTTTTACTGCCAGAGTTAACTCTTTAAGCGTTCTTGCTGGTACCGTGATCCCCATGATTTTATTAGTCATTCTTGGATTTATTTGGGTAGTTACCGGGCATCCTTTAGAGATCACTTTTAATAAAGATAATCTAATTCCCAGTTTTCAAAATCCTAATAATTGGGTCTCTTTAGTAGCGATTATGGCCTCTTTTGTCGGAATGGAACTTTCAGGGGTCCATATCAAAGATATGGAAGATCCTCAAACTAATTTCCCCAAAGCGGTTTTTATCTCTTCTTTTTTTATTTTTATGACAATGTTACTAGGCTCGTTATCGATTGCTCTTGTAGTACCAAAAAATGAGATTAGTTTAGTAGCAGGGGTAATGCAGGTAGTTGATAATTTTTTTTCCCATTTTGATTTACATTCGTTAACTCCTTTAGTGGCTTTATTAATTTTTTTAGGGTCAACGGGAGGGATTATGAATTGGGTCTTATCTCCAGCTAAAGGGCTTGTTGAAGCAGCTGAGCTTGGTTATCTTCCTCCCCATTTTTTAAAACATAATGAGCATGGGGTTCCTCATAATATTTTGATTATTCAAGCCGTTGTTGTTACTGTCATTTGTACCCTTTTTATGGTGATTCCAAGTGTTAACAGTTTTTATTGGTTTTTGACCGCTTTAAGCACAGAACTTTATATGTTCATGTATGTTTTGATGTTTTTAGCCGCTTATAAGCTTAGAAACGCCCGAGAAACAGCTAGAAAAACTTTTATCATCCCAGGAGATAATGTTGTGCGGATGGGGGTTGTGACTTTGGGGCTTACGGGGTGTCTAATAACTATTTTTATCAGTTTTTTTCCTCCCGAAACCCTAAAGATAGAATCACTTTTATCCTATATCAGTTACATCGGCTTAGGAAATATTTTGAGTCTGGCCCCTTTAGGATTATTTTTTTACCATAAAAAAAAGAGTAGCGGGCATTATTAATAAGCCCCTTATTGATTCAATGCCCTAATTTTGGCAGACTTAAAAGCAGTCTCTATTTAAAGGAAATTTTATGAAAAAGATCGCCCTGACCGGGGATAGACCTACAGGTAAATTACATATTGGCCATTTTGTAGGTTCAATTCAAAACAGACTCAAACTTCAAAATGAATATACCCAATATGTCATGATAGCCGATGCTCAAGCTTTAACCGATCATGCCGAAAATCCTGAATTGATACAGCAAAGCATCAAAGAGGTCATCTTAGATTATTTAGCCTGTGGTATTGATCCTGATAAAACAACCATTTTTATTCAGTCTAAAATTCCAGCTTTATTTGAACTTTCTTTTTATTTTTTAAATCTTGTGACTTGGAACAGGCTAAAACATAATCCCACCGTTAAACAAGAGATGATTCAAAAAGGCTATGAGGATTCCGTTCCTGCTGGATTTATGGTCTATCCAGTATCCCAAGCGGCTGATATTTTGATTTTTGATGCCGATGTTGTGCCTGTTGGCGATGATCAGCTTCCTATGATTGAGCAAACCAATGAAATAGCCCGCCATTTTAATCGCATCTATAAACAAAATGTTTTTAAAGAGGTTAAAGCCCTTATTCCTCAAGTAGCTAGGCTACCAGGGACTGATGGCAAAGCTAAAATGTCTAAATCACTTAATAACGGCATTTACTTAAGTGACTCTATGGATGTAGTTGCTAAAAAAGTGAAAGGAATGTACACCGATCCTAACCATTTACGTGTCGAAGATCCTGGACAGGTTATCGGAAATCCGGTCTTTACCTATCTTGATGCTTTTGATGATGATAAAGAGGGACTGGAGGCCTTAAAAGCCCACTATATGCGAGGGGGGCTTGGAGATTCTATAGTCAAAAAAAGGCTCCTTGAAAAACTAGAACATATTTTGATGCCGATAAGACACAAAAGGCTTGAGCTTGAAAAAAATATGGATCACGTCTTGCAAATACTGAATAAAGGGACCCAAAAAGCTCAAAGTGCCGCTTGTAAAAAATTAAATCAGGCTAAAGAGGCGATGGGGATTAATTATCCTTATTTAAGTTAATGAACGGTCAAATTGTCTTAAAAAAAGTTTCTGTCCACAATTTAAAACAGGTAGACCTTACACTTCCAGCAGGAGCTTTTATTGTTTTTACAGGACTATCAGGTTCTGGGAAATCATCTCTTGCCTTTGATACCATCTACGTCGAAGGGCAAAGACGATATATTGAATCTTTACCCTCACAAGCAAGGAGACAACTGGATGTTTTACCAAAACCTGAGTGTGAAAGTATTGAAGGCCTTTCTCCAACGATTGCTATCGAGCAAAAAACTGTTGGTAAAAATCCACGCTCAACCGTTGGCACCCTAACCGGAATTTATGATTACTTCAGGGTTTTATACGCCCGTCTAGGGATTGCACACTGTCCCATCACAGGGGATATTGTTAAAGGTTGCTCTAAAGAAGAGGTAGCTAAAAACGCTTTTACTTTTTCCCAGAATCATCGCGCCCTGATTTTAAGCCCTCTTATTAAAGGGAAAAAAGGGGAGTTTAAAGATCTTTTTGCCGATTTAGAAAAAACAGGTTTTAGAAGAGCTCGCGTCGATGGGGTTATCTATGACCTCTCTGAGGTGATCGATTTAGATCCAAAACAAAACCATGATATCGATCTTGTGATCGATAGGTTAGAAATTACCAAAGAAAATCATTCCCGTTTTCTTGAATCGATTTTTGCAGGACTTGAAAAAGGGGAGGGTCTTGTTAAAATTTATTTAGTCGATGAAAATGAAGAAAAGCTTTTTTCAACCGGATTTTATTCTCAAAAATCAGACACCTCCTATCCAGAACTTAACCTCCAAGATTTTTCATTCAATCACCCTGAAGGGATGTGTCCCCATTGCCAAGGTCTTGGTCAGGTTTTTGATTATGACTTAAAACAAATCATCGATCCTAAAAAATCGCTTAGTGAAGATTGTATTTTGGTGGCGCCAAGCTACTCGACGGTTAAATGGGGCAATATCTATCGCAATTTAGGAGAGATTTTTGATTTTGATGTGGATAAACCTTGGCATAAACTCTCACCTAAATCTCAAGATATCATACTTTATGGATCTTCTGATAAATGGTTAAAAATTCATTGTCAGCATCCTGAAACAAAAGCTCGTTGGACCGATTACATTAAATGGTATGGAGTTCTTCAAGAAGCTAGAAGACGCCTTGAAGAGGCCAATTCTGAAAGTTATAAAACCAAGATGAAAGAGCTCATGATCCAAGCAACCTGTCCTGTATGTCAGGGAGCGCGTATTAAGCCCTATCCAGCAGCGACGGTTTTTCATGGTAAAAAAATTCATGAACTAACAGCCATGACCTTAGATGATCTTAAAGCTTTTTTTTCTAACCTTAAACTTTCAGAAACAGAAGCTTTAGTGGGTGAAGAGCTTGTCAAAGAGATCAATTTTTGTCTCAGCTACTTAGTGCAAGTCGGTATTGGCTATTTGTGTTTAGATCGGACAGCTCCTACTCTATCAGGTGGGGAAGGGCAAAGAGTCCGTTTGGCAGCTCAGCTTGGTTGTGGTCTTGCAGGAATTACTTATGTTTTAGATGAACCCTCGATTGGTCTTCACCCCTGTGATAATGCTAAACTTATCCAAACGCTCAAAGATTTAAGAGATCTTGGGAATACGGTTATTGTGGTTGAGCATGATGAAGATACCCTAATAGCCTCTGATTATTTGGTAGAATTGGGTCCGGGAGCGGGCTCTGAAGGGGGAGAAATTGTTTTTCAAGGGACTGTCCATGAGATCCTAAAAGATAAAAACTCGCTTAGCGGACACTACTTAAAATTGAGACAAGAACCCCCTAAGTTTAAAACACCACGCTCCGTATCCGAATGGATAGAAATTTCTGGGGCTAGTTTACATAATTTAAACGAGCTTAAAGCAAAAATTCCTTTAAAAGTAATTGTGGGAATTGTGGGAGTGTCAGGATCTGGAAAATCAACACTGATTTCAGAAATTTTATTTCCTCTATTATCTAACGCTTATAATAAATCTTCTCTAAAAACCCATTCTTATAAAGAGCTCAAAGGGCTAGAGCATTTAGATAAGGTTATTGAAATTGATCAATCACCGATTGGAAAATCGCCCAGATCAAATCCGGCTACCTACGTTAAATTATGGGATGATATCCGAGAGTTTTTTGCCCAGCTTCCAGAAAGTATGGCTATGGGGCTGACAAGTTCCCATTTTAGTTTTAATGCCAAAGCTGGCTCTTGTCTTTCTTGCTCTGGGATGGGCATGATCAAAATCGATATGGATTTCATGGACGAGGCTTTTTTAGAATGCCCTCATTGCCAAGGTAAACGGTTTGATCAAAAAACCCTTTGCATCACCTACAAAAATAAAAATATCTACGATGTTTTAAAAATGACGATCAAAGAGGCTCTTGAGCTTTTTTCTGTCATTCCAAAAATTGCTAAAAAGCTAAGAACCCTTGATGAGGTTGGGCTTTCCTATTTAACTCTTGGACAATCTTCAACAACACTATCAGGAGGAGAGGCTCAACGGATAAAACTGGCTAAAGAATTAGCGCGCCCTTCCTCAGGTAAAACACTTTATATTTTTGATGAACCGACAACAGGGCTGCATGCCAAAGATATTGAAAGGCTTTTAAAAATTTTAGAGACTTTAGTGGATCAAGGCAATTCAGCGTGGATTATTGAACATAATTTAGAGCTGATTAAAACCTGTGACTATTTGATAGAAATGGGGCCAGGAGCTGGAAGACATGGGGGTAAAATCACCGCAGAAGGGATTCCTTCGTCCTTTATGGATAAACAGACCCCAACAGCTCTTGCTTTACAAGAAACTAAAAGTTTTTCAACACCCTCACAAAAGATAAAACCTAAATTTTCTAAAGTCCAGGTTCTTGGGGCTTCAGAACACAATCTCAAAAATGTAGAAGCAAGCATTCCCTATGGAGAAATTACGATTTGCTCCGGCCCTTCGGGCTCTGGAAAAAGTTCTTTTGCTTTTGATACCGTCTATGCCGAAGGACAAAGGCGCTACGCTGATTCTTTACCTAATTGGGCGCAGCAATTCATAAAATTATGCCCAAAACCAAAAATAGAAAAGATTACAGGACTACTAGCAGCTATTGCCATTGAGCAAAGGGGACATGTGGGAAACCCTCGATCAACGATCGGGACCCTTACAGAAATTTATGATTATCTTCGCATTCTTTACGCTCAAGCTGGAGAAGCTAGATGTCCAGAATCAGGAGCCCCGATTAAAGAGATCTCTGTAGATTTTGTTCTTGATGAGCTTTTTAAAGAAGAGCTAGAGACAAAACTCCAAATTTTAGCTCCGATTAACATCCGTGGCCAAGAAGATTTTAAATATCAAATCAAGCAGCTTGAAAAACTGGGCTATTTACGCCTTTATATTAATGATGCCCTTTATGAAATTGGTGATGAGATCGAGTTTAACCCGCGCACCAAAAATCAGGTCCTTGTTGTTATTGATCGGATAAAACTGACAAAGGCTAATAAAAGTAGACTTTTTGAGGCTTTAAAAAATGGGGCTGAACTTGGAAAAAACGAGCTTTACATACTCATCGATGATAAAAAAAGGTATTTCAATCTTAAATTTGCGGCGATTGATTCAGGAAGATCTTACCCCTCTTTAACGCCACGCAGTTTCTCGTTTAATGCTGAAGAGGGGATGTGTCCAACCTGCCAAGGTTTAGGGCAGCAATATTCCCAGTTAAAAATAGATTCTCTTTTAGATCCCCATTCCACTTTTTTAGATCTTTTTGATCAGCTGCTGATGGGTGGCTTACCAGCCGGTTATGAAAAGCCTTTAGAAAAATTGTTTAATAAATTTGATCAAAGTTTTTATGATTCTACAGATTCTGAATCGAGTATCATTTTAGATTCAGGCTCTTTAAATACCGTTTTATCAGAAAAAAAATGGCGATTAAAATATCGGGGTATTCAGACCTCAGCCTCGATCGCAGCTTTACACGCTAAATCCCCTTATAAACAAAGAATCGCTCCTTATTTATCGGAGAAAACCTGCACAACCTGCTTAGGGCAAAGGCTCAATTCTTTATCTAGACTTGTGCATATGGGAGGAATGACCATTGGCAGCTTATGCGATTTACCCTTGAATCAAGCTTTAGAATTTATTGAATCACTGCCGATGGAGGCAGATAAAAAAGAGATTTTATCTCAAACTCTAGATCAAATTATAAAAAGACTAAGCTTGAGTTGTGAAATCGGGTTAGGGTATTTGTCACTATCGCGATCAGCAGCTACCTTATCAGGAGGAGAAGCGCAGCGCGTCCGTTTATCCCAACAATTAGGTAGTGGATTAACCGGCTGTTTATATGTATTGGATGAACCGACAATTGGTCTGCATCCTCATAATAATCACCTGCTTAATCAGGCTCTTTTAAAAATTAAAAATAAAGGCAATACCCTCCTTCTTGTAGAACATGATCCAATGACTCTATCAATTGCCGATCATATTTTAGATTTTGGTCCTAAAGCAGGAGCTAAGGGGGGATACATTACAGCCCGCGGAAGCTATCAAGAAATTTTATCAAATCCGGCTTCTTTAACCGGACAATATTTATCTAAATCTAAAACGATTCCTTTACCTAAGCAAGAAAGAAAACCGAATGGTTATTTGGAGGTTAAAGAGGTCAGTTTGCATAACTTGAAAAAAGTGTCTGTTAAACTTCCTCTTGGCATTATGTGTGGTATTACGGGAGTTTCTGGATCAGGTAAATCATCCCTTATTAAAACTTTTTGTCATGATGCCATCACTTATGGGCTTAAAACCCGAGTTGATCAGGTAGAATTCCCCTTTGGATCTATTTCAGGAATTAATCAAATTGAGCGGCTCATCACTCTTACCCAAGAGCCGATCGGAACCACAGCACGCGGTGATGTTTCGACCTATGTAGATTTATTGAGCCCTTTAAGATTATTTTTTGCGCAGCTTCCTCAAGCTCAAAGCTTAGGTTTACAAGGAAAACATTTTAGCTTTAATCACCGTGCCGGTATGTGTCAAAAGTGTTACGGTTTAGGTTATCTTAAAATCAAACGTCAATATTTAGCGGATGTGAGAGTTAAATGTGAAACCTGCGATGGCTATAGATTAAACCCTTTATCTTTGACGATAAAATATCAAGGTCTTCATCTAGGACAGATTTTAGCTTTATCGGTCAATGAAGCCGAACTTGTTTTACCAAAAGTTCCCAAAGTCATTAAAAGGATTACCCTTTTACAAGAGGTAGGATTGGGGTATTTACCGCTTAATCAAGAAATCGGTCACCTCTCTGGTGGTGAAGGACAACGGCTTCGCCTAGCTAAAGAGCTTTCTAAACGCTCTTATAAAAAGACTCTCTATCTTCTTGATGAACCAACCGTCGGTCTGCACCCTTCCGATATTGCCCTCCTTATTCCTATCTTTAATAAGATGATTCATGCAGGAGCTAGTTTTATCATCATTGAACATAATTTAGATGTTTTAAAATGTTGTGATTATCTCATTGAACTAGGACCTGGAGCTGGTAGTGAAGGGGGTAAACTAATTGCGGAAGGGACTTTAAGACAATTAATCAACCATCCTTCAAGTGTTACAGGACCCTATTTAAAGAAGGAAATCGATT
>CAIPRZ010000040.1 GCA_903867585.1 uncultured Chlamydiae bacterium | reverse complement strand
CCATAGGATAACAATTTTCATTATCAATGACATTGACATCAATTAAGAGAGGTGTCGTGTCTTTGAGTGTATAAGTTACTAGTTCCTGTAAACCTTCTAAACTATTTACTTGATATCCACTTATTCCATAAGCTTTTGCCACGTCTGCAAAGTTGGGCATTCCATTTTTCATATAAGAATTTGAAAAACGATTTCCATAAAAGGATTCTTGCCATTGGCGCACCATACCTTGCCATCCGTTATTTATAATCAAGATTTTTATCCCTAATTGATATTGTGAAATTGTTCCTAGCTCTTGAATACTCATTTGAATACTTGAGTCTCCTGTAACGCACACTACGTCTTGATTTGGATTGGCTACTTTTGCTCCAATTGCTGCTGGAAGACCAAATCCCATGGTTCCTAATCCAGAGCTTGAAATCCATTTTTTTGGTTGGCAATTAATTAACTGAGCCGACCACATTTGATGTTGTCCAACATCTGTTGTAAAAAACGCGTCCTTGTGGCTTTTTCCCATTAAGAAAATAGCTTCTTGTGGGGAAAGAGTTTTTGCTTTATAATTTTGAGCAATTAATGGATATGCGT
Source organism: uncultured Chlamydiae bacterium (assembly GCA_903867585.1). Lineage (GTDB taxonomy): Bacteria > Chlamydiota > Chlamydiia > Chlamydiales > Rhabdochlamydiaceae > CAIPRZ01. Next base: position 1,447 of record CAIPRZ010000040.1, on the reverse strand, counting down.
TTTTCCATGCATAGGTTCGTCTTAACCAGGGCTGAGTAAAGGTTAAGCTTGGAAAGTCTAAAATTCTCATCTTTTTTAGTATTTGAAGTAATACCTTTCTTAGATCCCCTATAATGGCTAATTTAGGATGACGATTTTTTGAAATTTCTGCCGGGTCAATATCAATATGAATAACTCGTGCATCAGGCGCAAATTCCTCTAGTTTTCCAGTAACTCTGTCATCAAAACGTGCTCCTAAAGCAATTAATAAGTCACACTCACCGACACAAAAATTAGCATAAGCTGTTCCATGCATCCCTAACATTCCTAAAGATAAGTGATCATCCTCACTATAAGCCCCTTTTCCCATTAGAGTGGTTGTAAGTGGGATTTGAAACAGTTTAGCTAATTGTTGAAAAGGTTTAAACCCGTTGGCACGAACTAAACCACCACCTACGTAAAATAAAGGTTGATATGCGTTTATTAAATTAAAAACAAAACGTTTTAAAATAGGAGCCGTTATAGCAAAATCAGTACGATAATCGTTTTCTCGGGCTAACTCAACCAGTTTAAGGTAGGCATGGTTAGTAATTGGTTCTAATCCAACATCTTTAGGAATATCAATTAAAATAGGCCCTGGACGGCCATTTTGAGCAAGGAAAAAGGCTTCCGCTAAAATCTTTGGTAATCGGTGGGTTTCACGAATTGTATAAGAATGTTTAACAATAGGTAAAGTGATTCCAAAAATATCTATTTCTTGAAAAGCGTCCGTTCCAATGAAAGTGCGCCCTACTTGACCTGTAATAATAATCATGGGAATAGAATCAAGTCGTGCATTTGCAATTCCTGTGACTAAATTTGTTGCTCCAGGTCCAGACGTCGCGAAACAAACTCCAACCTTATTTGTGGCTCTTGAATAGGCATCGGCGGCATGGGCTGCACTTTGTTCATGTCTGACTAAAATATGTTTAATTAATCCAGACTTCTCCCAATGGTATAATTCGTCGTAAATCGGTAAGATAGCTCCACCTGGATAACCAAAAATATGTTCCACACCATTTTGGACTAGAGCATCAATAAGAACGTAAGATCCTGTTTGGGTACGTTTTTCCTCTGTAGATTCGTCGTCTTTGGATTTGTCGTTTGTAGTCATAATCTTTAGTTTTTGTTGCTCTTGAAAAAAAGTTCTTTTGGAGTTGTTTTGGAGTTCCTTCGAAAAAGAAAAACAAGTTTTAACCTAGATGTATCAATTTGAGCTTCAGTTTTTGATTTTAAAAAGGGAAAAGAGAACTAAATCAAACTTATCGACTACAAAAACGAGAGGATAAAACAAGTGTTTTTAAAAAAAATTTAAGAAACTATTACTCTTCAAGCTTTTACTTTATCCTTACCTATGCTATTATAAAGTAAAAATTATATAGAATAGGTGTAAATGGCTAATCAGAAAATTTATTAGTCAAAGGTAAAT
>CAIPRZ010000039.1 GCA_903867585.1 uncultured Chlamydiae bacterium | reverse complement strand
GGCTTTTGTATTAGCAGATTTATTTACAACTAAAGCTATTAGAAAAATGGCAATTACAAAAAAAAAAACTAATTTTTTTCATGCGAGCGGTCCTGTGGTAAAAGTTTAGCAAAACGGGCTACAAGAGTTCTTTTTTCATAAAGCTCATCAAAAAAAACATCATAAGCAAGACCGAGCGAAGTTTGTGATTTACCTCTGATGGTACCATTACCAAAATCTTTATGATAAACCCTATCTCCTTGTGAAAATTCCGAAGGGATATCATCGCTTTCTATCCTTTGTATTTTTCGGACAACAAGTGTTGTTAAATAGTTTTCAGGAATTTCAGCTAAAAACCGAGAGGGTCTCATCATTCGTTGCTGGCCCCATAAAAATCTAAAATTACATGCGCTCATATAAAGATGTTTTTTAGCACGCGTCATGCCGACATAACAAAGTCGCCTTTCTTCTTCAATATCACTTGGATTATCTTTGGCATTGATATGAGGGAAAAGATCCTCTTCCATACCAACAAGAAAAACGGTGTCAAATTCAAGCCCCTTAGAGTTATGTAAAGTCATGAGTTTAACAGTAGCTCTTGTCTCAGAGCTATCTTCTTGGGTGGTCTTTAATGCGATATCTTCTAAAAAGCCCACAAGAGTTGGGGTTTCTGTGGTGTCGGTCCAATTTCTTGCGGTGTGAACCAGTTCAAAAAGGTTATCTTTTTTATCTTCTGCTGTCAGTGGATCTTCTTTTAAATAATTTATATAATCGATCTTATCGATGAGGGTTTCTATTAAAAGAGGTAGGGAAAGCTCTTGAGTTCTTAAATGTTCAATAATTGCTAGGTATTCATTAAGAGCTAAGCGCTGTTTTTCACTTAATCCCTGACGGCTACCAGCCATACTTTTGGCGGCGTCTAAAATAGAAAGATTATGTTCTTCTGCAAAGGCTTTTATTTTTTTGACAGCGACATCACCAAGGCCCCTTTTTGGAACATTAATAGTTCTTGCAAATGCCATAGTATCGACATTGGAGGCTACAAGCCTTAGATAGCTAAGGATGTCTTTAATTTCTCTACGCTGATAAAACGAAAGTCCTCCAATTATCTTATAAGCGATCCCCTCTTTAAGCAAAGCATCCTCAAAAGGGCGTGATTGGAAGTTGGTCCGGTAAAAAATAACGCACTCATTGGGATCAATACCAGATTCAATATGTCTTTTTAATCGTCTTATAACAAAGTCAGTTTCATCATAATCAGAATCACAAAGGGCAATCCCAATTTTATCCCCGAGCCCAAGATCGCTCCATAATTTTTTCTCAAATCTTTTCTGATTGTGAGAAATAAGGGCGTTAGCTGCATCCAAAATGGTTGAATAGCTACGGTAGTTTTGATCCAAAGTAATCACTTTGGCCCCTGGGAAATCTTCTTTAAAATTTAAGATATTCTCTATACACGCTCCACGCCAGGAATAGATCGATTGGTCTGGATCACCAACAGCAAAAACCCTTTTATGCTTTTGCGATAAAAGTTTAATCAAGGTGTATTGGGCTTTATTGGTGTCTTGATATTCATCGATTAAAATAAATTGAAAGCGCTTCTGATATTTTTCAAGAACGTCGGGAAAATTTTCAAAAAGCTCAACGGTTTTTACCAAAAGATCATCAAAATCAAGCGCGTTATAAGAGCGCATCTTTTCTTGATATTTATTGTAGATGGAAACAAGCAACGGATCTTTTTCTAACGGTTTTTCATACTGATTTTTTAACGTAGAAATACCATATCTAATCGATTTTAGAATTTGCTTGTCTTCTTTAATGCCAAGCGATTCAAAGCACTCTTTAATGACTTTTTCCACCTCTTCTTCATCAAAAACGGTGAAGTTGGATTTATAACCCATCACCTCAATCGACTCTCTTAAAATACGGACTCCAAAACTATGAAAGGTGCAGCATAAAACGCGCGCCTGACAAAGCTTTTCAACACGGCGATTCATCTCTTCTGCGGCTTTATTGGTAAAAGTTACAGCCACAATGTCTGTGGTGGGAACTCCTAATGAAATCAGATGAGCAATACGATGGGTTACAATACGCGTTTTCCCAGATCCAGCTCCCGCTAGAACAAGACAAGGTCCTTCAATATGGGCAATAGCCTCTTTTTGCATCGGATTTAAAAGATCTTGGGTCATCATAAGTGCCTGGAATAAGGATTTAAAGAAAGCTTGTTTCTAAAATAAGCTAAACAGGGTTTCTTTGAAAAGAGATCTCATTTTTTTAGCTTTCTATTGAAAGAGACTTTTCTATATAGATTTTTTAAATTAAACATATGTATCAATAATTAATAACCCTAGTTTTAAAAAATTTGTAAGGATAAAAATTAACGATTAAATTTAGTTCTATAGTGAGGGTATCTTGTTAAAAAAAGGTCTTTAGCAAACTCATAAAGCTCGATATCGGCCCAATTGGCCTCTTTTATTTTTTCTAAATCCATGTCAATTTTTGGGATTTTCTTATCAAAAGAGGTATTTTCCCAAGTAACTTTTGAAGTTTGATTAATCCCAAATTTCTTAAGAAATTCTTCTAAAGACTCTTGTAACCACTCCCAATCCCATAAAAAGGGAACTATTGTTGTTACTGTTACTGTGACTTTTTACCACCCATTGTCTGTTGTAGTGTTTGTTAAGG
>CAIPRZ010000038.1 GCA_903867585.1 uncultured Chlamydiae bacterium | reverse complement strand
TCTTTTCTCTAGAAGCGACCTCTCTTAAAGAGCGTTTTGATCATGCTCAAGTGGGCGATTATGTCGTTACAGAGCAAGATAAAAACTATTGCCTTCTTTTTGTTCGCCAATTAGACAGCGATGTTTTAATTATCGATGAAATGACTTTTCACGAACATGACTTAGAGAAAAATTTTAAAAATTGGCAAAAGGCTTCATTTGGAAAAGCTTATCCCATTTCATGGATCAGTTTTCAATTTGATAAAAAAACCGGTTTTTTAGAAGAGGCCTATAATTTTAATGAAAAGACCTTTTTAGAATTTCAAGAACAAGATGTTTTTCTTAAAGGGTTACTAAACCTAAAATTATCTCTTGTAAAAGAAAGCGATAGAAAGAAAATAGGCCCAACTCCTATTGATCAAGATTTTAGAAAATGCTGGTGTCCCCCTTTAACGATTCAAGGGGTTAAATATGATAAACCCAGCTATGATGTCTTTGAAGGACGTTGGGATGAAGATGGGAGTTTATTATCAAAATGCCGAATCGAAATGTATTTTTCTCAAATCGATTCCTCTCTTCCCTTCCCTACTTGGATTGAAATCAATAACGGCCACTATGGTTTTAAACTCAAAGGGGTCGATTCTGGTCATAATTTCGCTCTTCAAAATCTAAGACCCCTCCCTAAAAAACCGCTCCTTTTGGCTTCTGGATTTGAGTATAAAAAAGATTTACTTTTGATAAAAATTAAAGCCCCAAGATCACGAAGAGACTTTGATTTAGTGGCTGAATGTCCTAAAACCAAAAAACAAATCCCCCTGAAATATCAGCTCTCTTCTTGTGGGGAAAAAGATCTTTTTTATCTAACAATCTCTTTAAAAGAGATGCAACAAAAACTTGAGCGCTCTAAAAGCTATCATTTATTATTTTATCCCGATAAAAATCCCGACTTTTTTATCCGAACCCAGGATGTATTTATTTGCCCTTAGGGTATACTTGTTAAAAAATAGTCTTAAAAGGCCCCTATGAACCCACTTTATCATTTTTATCTCCGTCAAAAGGCTAAAAAAGCCTATTTTCAAGCGCTTAAAATGGCCAAAACCACAGCCTCTTACCTTTCGCTCGAAGATAAAGCTCTTATCAAATCTCAATTAGAATCTTTCCAACATCAGATCCTTACTCAAAATCCCCCTCTTGATTGGAAAACAATTTCCCGTTTCAAAAACTTTCATAAAGAAAAATTAGAATTAAAAGGCTCCAAGAAGTGGAAGCACTTTTTTTTAACTACTAGCTACGCCCTTTTGATAGCCTGTGCTGTAAGACAAATGTGGTTTGAGCTTTATAAAGTACCAACCGGATCCATGAGGCCAACCATTAAAGAGCTCGATCACTTAACCGTCTCTAAACTCAATTTTTCTCTTAATGTCCCTTTTACTCCAAAACACTTTTATTTTGATCCCGATCTTGTTAAGCGCTCAAGTATCTGCGTATTTACCTCAGAAAATATGGATGTAGCCGATAGCGACACTCGCTATTTTTTCCTATTTCCTGGAAAAAAACTACTCGTTAAAAGACTAATTGCTAAACCTGGCGATACGATCTATTTTTATGGTGGTAAAATTTTTGGTATCGATAAAAATGGGCATGATATCTCATCAGAACTCTCAGCTCAAAACATCTCCTTAATCGATCATATCCCCTTTATTCAGTGGCAAGGGGAAAAAGAGACTTTGTCTAATTTAACAAGTAATACCCTCTACCATATGAACTCCCCTTTTATCAGCTATGATAAATCGGGATCTTGGGATTTTACGATTCCATCCCATTTAAGAAATGAAAAAGCACAGTTTGGTCAAAACCCAAACGCTCCTTGGGGTCTAGAAAATTTTGCCACTGCGCGTGTTCTTAATACACGTACCAAACATAAACTCTATCCCAGCGATCCGACTTTTTCATCAAAAGGGCTCTATTTAGAACTAAGGCATAATCCTCAAATCTCTAAAGACCTTTTTAACCAATCATCCTCTCCTTTAGCTTTGCAAACCTCATTGATTCCTCTTGATGAGATACTTGGAAAAAAACTGTTTAAAAACCTTTATACCGCCCGTTTTGAAGTAAAAAATGGGGCTTTGAAACGGTACGGAGCTTCTACCCCCTTCACCTCTAAACAACTTCCACACCTTCATCATATTCCCGATGGAACCTATGAATTTTATTATGGGAAAGCTTATCAGGTAGTATTTGGTGGTACTACAAAGCTCCTAGATCAGGATCATCCTATTTATCGTTATTCAGCCACCGCTCTTGAGGTATTTTTCAATTTAGGTATCGATTTTACTAGTTACTTTGTTCCAGGTGATTATCAAGACATAGCTCCTCCACGATACAGCTATTTTAATCGTGGTGAGCTTTACGTCATGGGACTCCCGTTCCTTTCTTCCTCTGATCCAGAACTTACAAGTTTCATTGCGCAGGAAAAGAAGAAACAGCTATACAACCCAAGCTACAAACCCTTCATGGATCTTGGAGCTCCTATTAATAGCGATGGATCTTTAGATAAAGAAAAAATCGCCCGTCTTGGTTTAAAAATTCCTGATAAAATGTATTTTGTTTTAGGCGATAACCACGCTCAAAGCGCTGATAGTAGAGTTTTTGGTTTTGTCCCTGAAAATAATCTCAAAGGATGCCCTAAAGTTATCTTCTGGCCATTGGGTTCCCGATTTGGAGAGTTACCTCAAGCTACAGGTCCATCGGTTACTTTACCGCGAAGCCTTGTATGGTCTGCGGCTTGGGTGATCACTATCATCTGGCTAAAACAAAAGAAAAAGCGGGAAGTATTCCCGCAAGATCTTAGCTTACTTGACAGCTAAGTAAAATCGTGGCCTGGTGACCATTAAGGTCCCAGGTCGTTCCAACTGTCTTTTCAAATTTCACATCTATTGCCAGCGTTTCATGACAAATATGTGTTTTATGTTTCATGAAAGCATTTTTGATAGCTTCATCACTATCAATCACTAAAGAAATTCTATCGGTAATTTCAAGCCCGATTTCTCGGCGCATGGTGTTTACCTTATTAACAATTTCTCGAGCAAGCCCCTCTTCAATGAGCTCGTCATTGAGTTCTGTGTCTAAAACAATAGTCATATTATCATGGGTATCAGCAACGATCCCTGGATGAGTTTCTCGTGTGATCACTACATCCTGCGGCTCGATATGATAAGTTTTACCATTTACTTCAATGTAGATTGCTTTATCTAAAAGTGTTTTAACTAATGTTTCGTTAATTTGAGCAAGTTTAGCTTGAACATGAGGCAAATCAGCCCCCACTTTTTTTCCAAGGACTCTAAAATTAGGTTTAACTAGATACCAGACAAATTCTTTTTCATTAGTAGAAAAGGTCAATGATTTAACATTGAGCTCATCTCTAATTAGATCAGACTTCAATTCTAAAGCTTTTAAAACCTTCGTATCTCCTGAAACAATATGAGCTTTTTTTAGGGGTTGTCTTACTTTAAGTTTGGACTCTTTTCGAAGTTTATGACCTAAACTTACCACAATTTGTGCCAGGTTCATCGACTCTTCAAGACTTGTATGTCTTAATTTTGGATTCACTACTGGGAAGGAGCATAGATGAACCGATAGGGGTTCCTCTTCAGTTTTTAGCCCTTGATAAATAGTTTCAGCTAAAAATGGCATAAAAGGAGCTGCTACTTTTACAAGAGTTTTTAAACAATTGTATAAAGTCATAAAAGCAGCTTGTCTTTCTTCGGTTTTATGCTCGGACCAAAAACGCTCACGCGATCTACGGATATACCAATTAGTAAGTTGATCGATATAGTCAAGAATAGGAGGAACAGCCTGGTTGAGATGGTAATTTTCCATCGCATGGGTGACCTCTGTGATCAATTTTTGAGTGATCGATTCTAGCCACATATCGATTTCTGTTCTAAATATAACCGGATCATCAGGATAAAAATGGGCAAGTTTGGCATAGCTTGATAAAAACTGATAAGAATTCCAAAGTGGAATAAGAGCGCTTCGAACAATAAGCTCTACCCCTCTTTCGGAAAATTTAAGATCTTCAGCCATCACAGCAGGACTTGATAACAAATAAAGTCTTAAAGCATCGGCGCCGTGAGTTTCAACCACTTTCATGGGATCAGGATAGTTTTTAAGACGCTTAGACATTTTAGTCCCATCTTCAGCTAAAATAATCCCGTTTACGATCACGTTTTTAAAAGCGGGCTCATTAAATAAAGCCACAGATAAAACATTTAAGGTATAAAACCAGCCGCGCGTTTGATCTAAACCTTCAGCAATAAAATCGCCAGGGAAGGAGGTTTTAAACTTTTCTCCATTTTCAAACGGATAATGCTCTTGGGCGTAAGGCATGGATCCTGATTCAAACCAGCAATCAAAAACCTCAGGAACTCGAGTGTAGGTTTTCCCGTTTTTAGTAATGGTAATATCATCAATAAAATGTCTATGAAGATCGACAATCGTCTGACCAGAAAGCTCTTCAAGTTCTTTTTTTGAACCAATAACTAAAATATCACCCTCTTTTGAACGCCATAGAGGGATCGGTGTCCCCCAATAACGGTTACGAGAAATAGCCCAGTCTCTAGCCCCCTCTAACCACTTACCAAAGCGACCCTCTTTGATATGATCTGGGACCCAATGAATTTTCTCATTGGCTGCAATCAGTTTATCTTTAATTTTTTCAACCGAGACAAACCAGGTACTAACAGTTCTATAAATAAGAGGAGTATCAGATCTCCAGCAGAACGGATACCGGTGACGTAAAGTGGCCTGTTCAAAAACAAGTCCTTTACTTTTCAAATGCCTCATGATTTCTTTATCAGCATCTTTTACGTAGTAGCCACAAAAATCAACCACCTCTGCAGTAAAGCAACCGTTTTGGTCAATCGGGCAAACAGGCTCAATCCCCGCTTTTTGACAGGCAAAAAAGTCCATCTCACCAAAAGCTGGCGCTGTGTGTACAAGTCCTGTTCCCTCGTCTGCTGTCACTCCCTCATCGATAAGAATTTTAAAAGCTTTATGCGTTTTGAAATAATCAAATAGTGGGGTATAGCTTTTATCTTTTAATTTTTCCCCTTTAAAGGTTTCTAAAAGATCATAGGTGTGGGCTTCTGGGAAATAACGTGCAAGCCTTGCCTCTGCTAAAATGTAAGTTTCATTATGCTTATGTGAAAAAATTTTAACATAATCTAAATCTTTAGACACCATGACCGCTAAATTAGAGGGAAGAGTCCATGGAGTTGTTGTCCAAATTAATAAGAACGCATTTTCACCTTTTAGCGGGAATTTAACAGTAAGTGAAGGATCATCGACCTCTTTATAATTAAGGTTGGCTTCAAAATTAGATAATGGGGTTCCTAATTTTGTTGAATAAGGCATTACTTTATAACCCTCATAAACAAGCCCATCTTCATAAAGGGTTTTAAATACCCAAAACACAGACTCCATGAAATTAAGATCCATGGTCTTATAGGTGTTTTTAAAATCAACCCATCGACCCATTCTTTCAACCGTGGTCTCCCACTCTGAGGTGTATCTTAAAACAATAGAGCGACACGCTTCATTAAAGTTAGCGATTCCATAGGCCTCAATAGAAGGGGCTCCTGATAGATTTAGATCTTTTTCAATTTCATTCTCTACTGGAAGTCCATGGCAATCCCAACCAAAGCGTCTTTCCACGTAAAACCCTTGCATCGTTTTATAACGAGGAACCACATCTTTAATGGTTCCAGCAAGCAAATGACCATAATGGGGATGCCCTGTTGCAAATGGAGGGCCATCGTAAAAAGTAAACTTTTTCCCTTTTTGGGTTTGGTTTAATGAGGCTTGAAAAACATGATGTTTCTTCCAGAATTGAAGAATTTTTTCTTCTTTTGATGTGAGAGAGGAGGCTTCAGAGATTTCGAACATAATTATATTTTAATATTTTTGATATTGGAAATATCATAGAAGATTTGATTAATTTTTAGAATCAAAGGTGTGCGTTTTTATGAAAAAGTTAAAAAATTTAAAAAAACATATTTAATTTTTTATCACTACGATCCTTATTTCTTTGATATTATCCAAAAATTAATAGGAAAAAAAATACTCTTCTGACGTATGGTGGTATTTGCTAAAAAGGAGTTAGATAAGGTTTTGAAGATACTTAGTGAAATCAATCAATTACCAAAAGGCTCTTTTCATGAGCGTCTTAAAAGAAGCCTATGTGGATAAATATTTTACTGTCATTTCAGTCTCTTTTTCCAACTGATGAAAAAATTTCTTCATTTGAAAAAAAAATCTCCAAAAACGAACTCTCTTTTTCTAAATATCACCTTGTTTATTGGAATCCTCACGAACCTTTTCTATCGCTAGGTATCGGACATTTTATCTGGTTTCCTAAAGGACAAACTTTTCCTTTTGAAGAGGCTTTTCCAAATCTTTTAAGATTTTTGAAAGCCCAAAATTGCCAACTCCCCTCTTGGATAGACGACAATTTCACCTGCCCTTGGCAAACACGCACCGAATTTGAAAAGGATCACCAAAAACAAATCGAACTCAAAAAACTTTTAGAATCCTCTACCGCTTTACAAACACGCTTTATTGTAAAAAATAGTTTTGAGGTTTTTGATAAAATTATCTCAAGCTGTGATGAGGCTTCAAAAAAAACAATCGAAGAAAGAATTAAAAAACTTCTAGAAGACCCAAGAGGCCTTTTTGCCCTGATTGACTATAATCATTTCAAAGGATCGGGCCTTTGTGAAAAAGAGTTTAAGTATGGCAAAGGGTTTGGTCTAAAACAAGTCCTTCTATCTTTATCAGACGACTCAATCAATTTAGATAGCTTTGTAAAAACCGCTCAAGATATTTTAAAAGAAAGGGTAAGACTTAGCCGTGGCCAAGAAGATAAATGGCTAAGCGGTTGGCTCAAAAGAATAGATCGTTATCGACAAATCTAATTTTCTTTAATTAAAGCTACTCTTTGCGCTAACAGCTCATGTAATCGAGATTTATGCTCAGCAAGTTCTGTTCTTCTCTTTTCTATCCTGATTTCATAGCCATTTTTTAATAAAGTCAGTGATAAAAGGGCAAGTACTGTACTTCCGATAATCGAAATGAAGATTTTTTCAAGGGTCTTATCTAACCTTGAAACATAGGTTAAATTTTCAAAACTTGTAAAAGCAAAATATTGGAGAATAAATAAGGCTACAAAAGAAGTTTTTAAAACCGTAAGCCCACATCTTTCAGGGGTATAAAAATTTAAAGAGAAGATGTTTTTGTATGAGGCTGATTTTCTCAGCTCTATAAATGAAAAAACAGCTCCTGCTCCCCAAAGTATCATTTTCACAATCCCCTCTGTAGACCTCGATTTTTCAGCTTCTATACTATTCCAAAAGAAGTTGGTCATATGAAAAACATAAAGCCATATCCGTTTTCTTAAAGTAAGGCTCTGCCACAAACAGCGCTGAAAAAGTTTTATGTCTTGAGCAAAGTGGGATTCGGTATTAATTTTTGAAAGTTCCTCTTCAATGGCTTTTATCTCTTGAGTCACCTGCGTTCTAGAGACATCCTCATCGATAATTTCAAGTCCTGCTTGAGAAAGTCTTGTAGCGGTGTTTTGCTGCCCCATTAAAAGATCAAGAACTGTCATTTTTGAAGGTATTATGGAATAAAATGAATCTGCTATCCCCCGTTTTGGCCCCTCGTCTGTAACCCTGGCCATTCTATAAAGAGGCATATTTTTAGCCAGCGACTCCGCCATTCCAGCCACAAGTGATGCTCCCACTTTATGAGCGATGTCTTGAAGTTCCGCTTTTATATGAGTAATCATCTCTTTGATACTTTGTGGTCCCTCTATCGGAGCTCCCTCTTCAGCAGGCAATTCTTTTAAAGCCTGTTCTCGGTGCTTGATAAAGGAATAAAAAACCGCTTCAATAAGCTCATCAGAAAGATGATTAGATATTTTTACAGCTCTATCCTCAATAACTTCATAGGTCTTAATACAAGCAACTATTCTTGGCATAAATCACCCCAAATGGGCAATTATTTTAAAAATTATCTTTATATCATGTCAAAATAAATTTTGCTGTTTCTTGAGGTTATATCCCTATTACTTTATGCTAGGGGTGGGGGTGTAATGGTTTCGACTTATCATTATACTTTTGTATGGCATGCGGAGGACGTCGGTTGGCCTCCTTAATCATCCGATAAACTAATAAACGACAACTCGCAAGAATTGTTAGCCGCTTAAGACCCTAACGGGTCTTGGTAGCCGATGATGGATAATGCAACTAGGAGTTATCTAATCATCGTCATATTCCCTAGTCCGAAAAAACTTAAAACTGAATAGATTCTTAAGTTTTTTCTAAATTTGGCAATCTGTTTCGAATAACCCTTAGTTCCCGCTTATGTTATTGGGGTTTTTTGTATAAAACGTAAGACAAGCATGTAGTCATCTGAAGTAAGGTGGTTTAGCAAGAGAGTTCGATTCTCTCCACCTCCAATTGGTTGGATACTCTTTGTATCCAATCATGGTATTAAACGGCTCACACACCTGTGTGAGCATGTTTTTACCATCTAATTTCAAGTTCTGAAACATCAAATTCAAAAGTTGTCGTTTTTCATCCACTTCAGAACTTTCGAATAGCTCCCTTGCACGAGATGCCAATTTTAGCACCATATTCGCTGTTATATAGAAGTTCTGGTCAGCAGTCTCATGTCTCTTCATTTCCTCTATAAGCTCAACCTGCCGAGCTTTGTATTCTTTGACCTTTTCGAGGTACATTACCTCATCAATGACTCCATCCAGCTTATCATCATAAATCTGGCTAATGCGTCGTTGTACTCGATCCTGCTCCT
>CAIPRZ010000037.1 GCA_903867585.1 uncultured Chlamydiae bacterium | reverse complement strand
TTTTAAAATTAATTATTAATAATTTAAATCGTTTATAATTAGATGGTTACTTTCTTAATTTCAAACCACTAATTAGTGGCTTAAACCTTTACTTTTTAGTTGTTTAAGCAATTTACTTGATGAGTGATGTTTTAAGAGCACCTTGAAGGCAATTGGGGTGTTGTGGATACTACGTTTATTAAAAAAAGATGATGCCTCCTATGTCAAAAGCCTGCTTCGTTGCTCAAATAACCCAAGATAAGGTCAAAAAATTAGAAACTGGCTTGCAAGAGATGGGATTTGAGTTAAAAACAGGTCCCCACCTTATTTTTCATGCCTCCAAAAAAGGGGTGCAAGTGCACCTTTATCAGAGCCTAAAGCTTACGGTAATGGGAAAAGATAAAGACGATTTTATCCTTTTTTACCTTGAGCCAGAAATTCTCCAATCGACCCAATTTTCACATCCTTTGCAAAATCATGACTTCACACCCCATATGGGATCTGATGAGGCCGGTAAAGGAGATTATTTTGGCCCCCTTTGCGTAGTGGCTGTATCTTGTGACAAGGGCATGATTGAAAAGCTGTTTGAACTGAAGGTCCAAGATTCAAAAACCCTAAGCGATGCTAGGGTTTTAGATCTTGCTGAAAAACTCAAAAAAATTATTCCCCATGAAAAAGTTATTATTTATCCAAAAACCTACAATGAACTCTATGAGAAGTTTAAAAATCTCAACCGTCTTTTAGCATGGGCTCATTCTAAAGCAATCTCTGAGCTGTATTCAAGAGCCCCAGAAAGCTTTATCATTGTAGATCAATTCTCTAAAGATAAGCTTGTCGATAAATTACTCAAAAAAAGCCTTCCAGAATTGAATGTCATAGAAAAAACAAAAGCTGAATCTGACCTTGTAGTAGCAGCTGCTTCTATCCTGGCAAGGGAAGCCTTTTTAACCGGATTAAAAAAACTTTCAGAAAAGGCCGATTTTAATCTTCCTAAAGGGGCCAGTGCTCAAGTCATCACCGCTGCTAAAAAGCTTATTGAAAAATCGGGAAAAGAAATTTTGCCAAGTGTAGCTAAAATACACTTCAAAACGACTCTTGAACTTTAGATTTCAAAATCTATTAAATTTTTCTTATATTATTTCAGAGTAAAGGAGTAGAAAAAAAACGGCTTTGTGTCATAGATTGAAAAAAAACAGTAATGGGTATTTTGTGAGAGCCTGTCTTATTCCCCTTTTATTACTTTCCTCATCCTACGTACTCATGCCAGATTACCGAAATATGGATGATAAACATCCTATTTTTGTTGAAGGCTTTTATAGACAAGCTAAAGGGGCTACGATAAAAAACACCCACCTAAAAGGGACTAAACTTAAATATTCTGAATATGATGCAGGGATTAATTATACCTATACTCTGAATCCAGAACATTTTTTAAATTTAGCTCTTGGAACCTATGGTGAAAATCTCAATTGGAATGCTAATCCCGCCTTTTTGGGCAAAAACTATGACTATGTTGTAGGTTCTATCGGTTTTACCTCACTTGGTATTGAAAACTGGCGATGGAGCTCTGCCACAGTCTTGTCTTTTCAGACACAAAACTTTGGGATTAAAGAAAGTGGCTATATTTCTATCATGTTTTGGGGTGAATATTTTGCCACCAATCATTTCCATGTTCATGCTGGTTTTTGGGGGTATACCGGGGTAAAAAACATCTACTTCCTTCCTATTTTAGGCTTTAATTGGAACTACAAAGAGTATGAAGTAGCTGCTATTTTCCCTTTTGATATTGCCATCCGTTATAAACCCTTTAAAGCCTTTCATATGGAGCTTGCCGGTAAATGGCTTGGGGGTCCTTACCGCTTTCCACAGCGGATGAATAATGGAATCAAAGAATTTAAAAATGGTATTTTTGAACTCTTTGCCCCAACCACAGAACTTGGTCTCTACTATCACCCCAGTTACCATTTAAATATTGGTGTTTCTGGTGGTTATACCTACGGGGGTTGGTTATTGGTGAGAAATTCTAAAAATAAAGACACTATCTACTATAAATTTAAATCAGCACCTTATGCAGCCGTCTCTGGGATGTTTAAATTTTAACAAAATTCTAGGCTGTTTCTAATCTGAGCTCAAGTTCGTTATTTTCAAGAGCTTGCTTAATCTCTGCTTCTGTTTGAAATTTATTAGGAATTTTTGCAATAAAAAATAGAAGAGATGTTGCCAAATTTAGATCTATGAATACATAAATTATTGGAAAAACTGTAGATAGAAATTTATCGCTAGGCGTCATAGTCCCAAATTTTTCAACATACAATCGAGCTAAATTTAGTAAAATTAACATGACGATTTTGAGTTTAATTATCAAATCAACAACCTTTGATAAATCAGTACTTAGATAATTGCCAAGCATGATATTTATTACATGAAACATAGCTGTTATATCTAAAATTGAATTATTAAAAGTAGAAAAGCCGAACAGATTCATTAAAGAACCTGCAAGAAGAACATTAGCCATAATTTTATCAATTTGAAGATATTGACCACGATTATTAGGGCTCACTATCTCAATATTTTTTCTACAAAGAGGACAATCAAGGTTATAATCATTTGTCATTTGATTGAAAATATGTTTAGAAAGACAATCTATACATGCCGCATGTTCAGCATGGGTGATTTGTACTTTTGTATGCCAAGGCCGTAATTGATTGGGTTGAAACTTTTCTAGACACAACGGGCATTCATCACCCTCGTTGGTGTCATTTAGATTAGCAACCTGCTGCACCTCCTGATCTAAAAAAAGCCTTATTGATTGATGCAATTTATCAATGTTTAAACTTAAGAAATGTATTTTCTGCTTTAAATGATTGAATCTCTTACTACTAGTATCATTATTTTTTTCAATGGGCAGGTTAAGACTTTCTAAAAAAGAAGTAGCTAATTCGTAATTTTTAAAAGTTTCTTCAAAATTTTGCTGAAGCAAAGGACCTATTGAAGGCTCTAAATGTAAACCCTGGCTTTCAAATTTATCTAAAGTTTGTCTACATTCCATCAACCATCTCTGAATTTTGGTTGCATATTCTTTAAAATAAGCTTGTCGAGCACCCGCAAGATCTTCATACATTTTATCAAAATTCAAAATCGCAGACTTTATTTGCTGCTCTAAATAGTCGAATCGCCTACCGCTAATATCCTGTAGATTTTTTTCATAAGGTAAATTAAGACTTTCTATCAAAGAAGATGCTAATTCGTAATTTTTAAAGTTTTCTTCAAAATTTAGCTTAAGTAAAGGGGCTATAGAAGGCTCTAAATGAAAACCCAGGCTTTCAAATTGTTCTAAGGTTTGTCTATCCTGTAACAATAACTTCTGGACGTTGGTGGCATATTTTTTTAAACATACCTGTCGAGCAAAGAGCACCTCTTCAAATCTTTTATCTGCCGTAAATAAACGCTGATTTGATTGAAATAAAGGGGGTTTTTCTAAGTTTTTACAGGTTTCCTTAGTGTAAAAAAGAGTACCTATAATCTTATTAATAACATTAATAATAGGAAGTAAATTCAAGATATTTTGCTTTACATCATGTTTATTTAGATAAACTTTGTATGAATCGTTTCTGATATCAAAACACCTAGCAAATAGATGAGTTAGATTGGTGACTGTAGATACCACAGGAATCCAATCACAGGTCTCTAGAACCCGTTTTGTATAATTAATGCTCATTAACAATGCCCTAATATTTAAATGTTCGTTTATAAAATGATTTAATTAAGAATGTTTCAAGAATTAATGTTATGTACCTAACAATAAGAACCCCAAGGGGGCATTTTAAAAACCCATTTAAATTATCGAATTTAGGCTTTTATTTTCAACTAAGAGCTCAATTAAATACTTAAATTTTAAATGCTTAACAGAGCGCGCTGAAGTTATAATTTCTTTTTTGATTACCCAAAAGACCGCTTATAAAGCGGTCTTTAGATATTACTTAAGAAGAAAGGATGAGATAAAATGATTGTACTGAGCTTCATCATACGAGGGGGCTTCACATTCCATTGCCATGAGGTAGAGGCTGTTTTTAATCAGCATGGCTCTTCCTCGGAAGTAAACAGCTCCGGCTCGGATAAAAAAGTCTAAGGCTTCATGACCATTAACAAGGGTAAGATCTGCAAAAATCAGCTGGTTTGCAGGGTTGTAGCTTAAAATCCCGTTTAAAAAACCCTCTAAAGAGGCTTGAGCATAGGATTGATCAACATGCTCAGGGTATTGAGCTACAAGTAGCATATAGACCGAGTTTTTATTATGATCAGCAATATAAGCATCATATTTTAGTTCATGAGGCGAATCGGGCATTTTGAATTTTTCCGAAACATGCTCAGGAACCGATGGCATTTTGCAACCACAAGAACCACTAGCTGAATAAAAATCCTGCCATTTATTTTGTGATTTTGCCACCACTTTTGGGGATTCTGATTTAGAAGCCTTTTTATCAGTTTTTGGACTAACTGTCTCTTTTTTAGGGCTTTTTGCTGGAGCACATTCAACAATGAATGGGGTCCATAGGCTTAAAGCAAGGGCCGCTATAATTTTACCAAACATTGTTGAACTCCATTATTTTAATTATCCTACTTTAGGTCCTGAACCGAGTAGGCTGAAAAGTAATCCCATAACCCAAATCAATACAAAGACAACCCCTATGGGTAGTAAGGTATTGATGATTGATTTGAAGACAGAAAAACCTTGCGTTTCTGACAAACTCGCCACAAAAATTACAATCGACCAGATGGCTACTACTAGCTGAACGATAAATATACCATTCATAATAACCGCAAAGTTACCAAGAGATGAGGCGTAAGGAAAATCGGCTAAAAAAACCGCTTGTCTAAACATCGTCATTAATAGTAACCAAATCCCGATCGAAACTACATTAGTCACATTAGAATAGGCCACAGAAGCGCGAACTTCTTTAAAAGAGGCTTTGCCACCTATCCATTTACCGGTAATAAAAAGGAGTGCTGAACCTATGTTAATCCCGATGTACCCAATAATCACAGCTCCGATCAAAGAGATAAGTAATATCGTTGATAATTGGTAATTTTGCCCAAGTGAGGAGCCTTGAGCGTAATAAAACATCATCGGAAGACCATAAATCAAAGATAAAAGAAACAATTTGCTATCAGGATTAGTATTAATAACTGATCTAATTGTCTTTTTAGGACTTGTCCACATGCTTAAAAAAGCTTTGTAACCTGCCATCTTATAACCGCCTTTCTTCTCTCCGGTAAGTTCAATTTATCTCAATTTATATTGTTATTCAATTTAATATTATATTAATTACTAAATTAGAGTTTTAGTTTGATTTAATTTTAGATATTTAAAATAAAAATAAATAAAGTATTGAATTATTTTTTTTCGTTGAGTAGAGTAAAAATTATCAAAAGGAACCAAAATAATATGACTCTACCTGGCAAAAGAATGCGCAAGTATCATCCGCGACGATCAAGAAAAGTACTCTCTATTCAGAAACAAGAGTTTCTTGATTGCCTTCACACACTAGATTTAGAAGCTGGAAAACTGATTGTTTTATGCAAAGAAGGAAGCGTGAACCAGATACAAGAAGCTCAAAGCAAAGCCAGCAGCACCTACCATAAGTTTAAAGATCAATTAGTAGCCTTAGGAGCCCAAGTACAAGAAACAGTTAAAGAAAGGGCTATTAGCTATCTTAAAGAATACCACAAACTTGTAGAATCTGTTTTATCCTATGATGAGGCCATGTTTCGTAACTACTACGCCGCATTATTAAAAATTAAAGCCCTCGCTTCACTAAAGAAAAAAACGCCGCATCAAGATCTGGATAAAGAAAATCATATCCGCTCAGCTTAAGATTTTTAGGGTAAACATGGGCGTCATTTAAAATGACAGAGGCCGCTTCTCCAAGCAGGATTTTTACCAAAAATTTTGGCATACGAAGATAAATTTTTCGCATTAAAGTGTTGGCAAGAGTATCCATAAACTCTTTTTGCGTGGATGGATTTTCGCTTACTAAATTATAAACACCGCAGTAAGAACTTCTTTCTAAAGCTGTTGTAAAAGCTCTTACAACATCATCGATATGAATCCAGGCTAAATAGGCATTTGGATCGCCACAAATACACCCAAGTCTATATTTTACAAGTTTTGCAAGACGGGGCAGCATGCCTCCATCTGAACTTAAGACAACCCCGAGCCTAAAAGCCACAACACGATGGATCGGTGAATCAAAGGTAGATTTTTCCCACTTTTCTGTTAAGTCGGCTAAAAAACCAAGGCCCTTAGAAGAAGTTTCGATGAGGGTCTCCCCTGGTCTATCTCCATAATAACCAATAGCAGAGGCTGAAATAAACACTTTGGGTTTTTTAGATTTTAAATCATAAAAATGGTTGATTTGATGGGAGGTTCCAGCTCTTGAAGAAAGTGCATGACCTTTAAACGATTCATTCCATCTGTGGAGAATATTAATACCAGACAAGTTAATCACAGCATCCACATCTTCACAGGAGGCATTAAGTATTAGCCTATCTTTTTCATGATCAATTTTTACAATCGTAAAACCCTTTTTTTCAAGGTGGCTAATAAGATGAGTTCCTATTAAACCTGTATATCCAGCTATTGCTACTTTCATGCATTCCACTTGTAATAAATTTTTAAGGCCTCATCTTTAGCCTCTTGATGATTAACCATCGGGCGCGGATAGGTTTTGCCAAGCTCAATTCCTGCTTTTTCTAATACCTCTTTTGGGGCTTCATGAGGAGCATGAATATACTTTTTATCCAGTCTTGCAAGTTCTGGAACAAAGTGTTTTATATAGTCTCCCTCTTCGTCAAATTTAACGCTTTGGATGTAGGGATTAAATACTCGAAAATAGGGAGCTGCATCGGCCCCACATCCAGCCACCCACTGCCATCCAAGGGTATTATTAGCAAGATCGGCATCAACTAAACAATCCCAAAACCAATCAGCCCCTTCTTGCCAAGGTATCATGAGATCTTTTACTAAAAAAGAACCCACAATCATTCTAACCCGGTTATGCATCCAGCCGGTTTGCCAAAGTTGTCTCATGCCGGCATCGATAATCGGAAAACCTGTCATCCCCTCTTGCCATTTTTTTAAAAGGGCAGCATTTTTATGCCAAGGAAAATGTTCATATTTTTCTTTTAAAGGCTTAAGGGGAGTTTTTGGGAAATGGTAGAGTAAATGATGGGCAAATTCACGCCAGATAAGTTGCCTTTTATAGGGCTCTTCAGAATGACCATCAAGTCTATGAAAAATTTGATGCGGAGAAATTTCTCCAAAATGAAGATGGGGCGATAACATGGAGGTTCCATCTAGATTGGGAAAATCTCGATCTTTTTTATAATCATGAACCCGTTTTTTCAAAAACGCTTCAAGGGTTTTTAAAGCTCCCGCTTCCCCTATTTCAAAAACGTTTTCAAAATCGGTATGCCATTTAATTTTTGGTATTAAATGAAAAGCTTCTAAATCAAGAGTTTCAGCTTTTATGTTATGAGGAAATTTAGAAGGGACCTGTAAAGGTTTATCCGGCATTTTCGACTTTTTTGTCGCATTATAAAAAGGGGTAAACACCTGATAAGGTTCCCCTCCCTGAGTCTTGATCTCAGAGGGACTGTATAAAATACTATGAAAATAAAGGTGCAAATTGACATTTTTTTTCTCTAGACCATTTTTCATCTCTGCAAAATTAAAAAGACCCGGTTCAATAGGAACATCAAAATAGACATCTGTAATTTGATTATCATGCACATACTCAAGAACCTTTTTAACAAAATCCCCCTTGGCAAGATGTAGGTGGATACCGTGGTCTTTCAGACTTGATGCAAGAAGAGCTAAACTTTTATGTAGCCAAACTTTAGAAGCTGATCCCATAGCCCATCGCCCCCCTTCCTGATGGATATAAAGGGCTAAAAGGGAATCATTATGGCAGGCCTCAACAAGAGAGGGATTATCTCTTAATCTAAGATTTTGATAAAAAATATGAAGAGCTCGAGACATAAAAAAAAGACGTAAATTTAGGTGTTAACCTGTTTACGTCTTTTGTAACTTAAATGACAATAGGATTATTTACAGCAGCTATTTCCACCTTTATGGCAAGAACAAGCGCATTTGTAAATGCTCTTAAAACTTAATACACCAGCGATACCAACGGCTGCATAGATCACTCTTGCAAGCATGGTTGTGCTACCACCAAAAATAGAAGCTACTAGATCAAATTGGAAGAATCCAACTAGACCCCAATTGATAGCCCCAACAACTACAAGTAAACGAACAAGCATATTGATTAATTTCATTATTTTTCACAGCGCCTAGCTTATCTCAGATAAGTTAACGCTGCCCCTTTAGTTAAACATTAAAAATTAGGGCTCAAGGCCCCTTATACCTTATTTAGAACCAGATTTAAATAATGTAGAGCGATAGCGATTAATACTGATCAATCCACAAATTCCAATCACACTATAGATAAATCGAGCCATAGAGGTGTCGTTTCCGCCAGATATTGTAACAATTAAATCTGTTTGAAAAACTCCCCATATACCTAAGTTAACTGCAGCTGCAATAACTATCAAACGTGCAAGCATTAAAACAATCTTCATATAAACCTTATTTTTCAGGTTAACTTTATATTAACTAATAATTATTTCAATGACTAGTAATTTTTATTTTAAATAAGACATTTCTTTTGACTTGAGACCCTTAAAACTTTAAAATAACGCCCTTACGAGGGAAAAATGAACACTCAGTTGAATGAGACGATCGAAAAAATGGCCCATCTTTCAAAGATAGCTATTACAAATGAAGAAAAACACATTTTTGCAAACTCCATTTCAAATATTATCAATTATTTTGATGTATTAAATAATTTTGATACCTCTTCCTCCGAAGCTATGTATTCCGTTCTTGAAAATCAAAGCCTTGAGACCAGAGAAGATGTTATAGAACCGGTGCTTTCCAAAGAGGCTTTTTTAAAAAATGCCCCCTCTTCTGTCGGTGGACTTATCAAAGTTCCTCAAGTTTTAAAACAATAGGCTAAAAAATGCTTCACCCCCGCAACGCTAAAGAGCTACACGAAGGATTTATCAACGGCCAATTTTCAGCTAAACAAATTGCCTCAGATTTTATAAAACACATTGAAAGTCATGAAAATCAGGTAGACGCTTTTTTAAGTTTTGATCCAGAAACAATTTTATTACAGGCTGAAAAACTTGATAAAAAGCGCTCCGAAAAAAAACCTCTTGGACCCCTAGCTGGAGTTCCTGTAGCTATTAAAGATAATATCCACGTAGCTAATGTTAAAACGACCTGTGCATCAAAGATGCTAGAAAATTATACAGCCCTTTTTGATAGCACCGTCACGCACCATTTAAAACAGGCAGACTCTATCCTCATTGGTAAAACAAATATGGATGAATTTGCCATGGGTTCATCAACAGAAAAATCCTATTTTAAACCGACAAGAAATCCTTGGGATTTATCTAAAGTTCCTGGTGGATCTTCAGGAGGATCTGCTGCAGCAGTTTCTGCCCGTTTTGCTCCCCTTTCTTTAGGCTCTGATACAGGAGGTTCGATAAGACAACCAGCAGCTTTTACTGGCATTGTCGGTTTTAAGCCAAGTTATGGTCGCGTCTCTCGCCATGGTTTAGTGGCTTTTGCTTCTTCATTAGATCAAATAGGCCCCTTTTCTCAAACTGTGGAAGATGCTTATAAAATAAGCCAAGTGATTACAGGCCCATGCCCAATGGATTCTACCTATGTTCATAAACCTTTTGCCCCTTTTGAAACCCTGAGACGTCATGATCTTAAAGGGGTTAAAATTGGAGTTCCCTGGAAATTAACAGACGATTTAGAAAGCGAGATTAAACATAATTTTGTCTTGTCAGTGGAGTCTTTAAAAAAACTCGGTGCTGAAATTATCGACATTGATTTAGATATCCTTAAAGCCTCTATTGCCGTCTACTACATTATCGCTCCCGCTGAAGCGTCGACCAATTTGGCCCGTTTTGATGGGGTTCGTTATGGGCATAGATCCCCTGATGCCAAAACTCTGGATGAGGTTTATACCCTTTCAAGACAAGAAGGATTTGGGCATGAGGTTAAAAGACGGATTTTACTTGGAAGCTATGTCCTCTCTTCGGGATTTGAGCATGCCTATTACGAAAAGGCTCAAAAGATTCGTAACTTTATTTGCCAAAAGTTTAAAGCCATCTACAATCAATGTCATCTGATCGCTATGCCCTGCACCACCACGACCGCTTTTTCTTTGGGTGATTTTCAAAATCCGTTGCAAATGTATTTACAAGACCTTTTCACTATCCCTGCCAATCTTGCAGGACTTCCTGCGATTTCGCTTCCGTCAGGATTTTCTAAAGAGGGCTTGCCTATGGGATTACAATTGCAAGCGCCAAGCATGCATGATGAGTTTCTTTTAGCATGCGCGGATGTTTTTGAAAAAAATCATCCTGAATTTTTAAAAATGCCGCAATTTATAAACCGGGGGAATTAAGTTATGCATTGGCAGCCGGTTATTGGTCTTGAAATCCATGTTCAGCTCAATACAAAAACAAAACTATTCGCCTCCTCCCCTAACCGATTTGGCGATGAACCTAATACAAACATTTCTGTTGTATGCACAGGACAACCTGGAACTCTTCCTAAACTCAATAAAGAAGCGGTTGATAAAGCCATTAGACTCGGTCTTGCTTTAGGAAGTGAGATCTCTCAAATCAGCACTTTTGATAGAAAATCTTATTTCTATCCAGATAGCCCTCGTAATTATCAAATCACCCAGTTTCATAAACCGATTATTGTTGGGGGAACGGTAGAGGCTACTGTCAAAGGGGAGAAAAAGAGTTTTGGCATTAAATCAGCTCACCTTGAAGATGATGCAGGGATGCTTAAACATTTTACCAATTTTGCAGGTGTTGATTACAATCGGGCTGGAAGCGCTCTTATTGAAATCGTTTCCCTACCCTGTATTCACTCAGCTGAAGAGGCTGTAGCTTATGCTATGGCTTTACGCGAGCTGATGATTCATCTAGATATTACCGACGGTAATATGGAAGAGGGGTCATTACGCATGGATGTTAATATCTCTGTAAGACCTCTTGGTAACCACGAGCTGCGCAACCGAATTGAAATCAAAAACGTTAATTCTTTTAGCTTTATGCAAATGGCGATCGAAGCTGAGGTAAGAAAACAGGTGGCAGCTTACACCGCTATGCCTGATAAATCTTGGGATGAGATTATTCCAAGAGCCACTTACCGCTTTGATACGGAGAAAAAAGAGACGGTTCTCATGAGAACTAAAGATAGTATCGATGACTACCGGTATTTTCCAGAACCTGACCTCCCTCCTTTACATGTTTCTTCTGATCACGTGCGTCATATTCAAAAGCATCTGCCAGAACTACCGTGGGCTAGAAGAAACCGTTATAGTAGTGAATATGCTTTATCAGAACAGGTAGTTGAAACTCTCCTTTCTGATCCAAAATTGTGCCGCTTCTTTGATCGTTGTCTAGAGCTTTGTCCTCATCCTAAAAGTCTTATCACTTGGATTTTAAGTGAATTTCAGGGAAGGCTTAAAGAAATCAATAAAACCTTTGAAACAGCCCACATTACTCCTGAACAAGTAGCAGAACTTGTTCTTTTAATTGAGACTAAAAAAATAAACGGCAAAATTGGAAAAACCGTGGCCGATATGATGCTTATTGATCCTCATAAATCCCCCTCCCAAATTGTGGCAGAAAATGAGCATTTAAGACCGATGACCGATACAGGGTCTTTAGAAACTATTGTTAACCAAGTGCTTGAAGCTAATCCTCAATCAATTATCGATTTTAAAAATGGAAAAGACAAAGCCTTTGCCTTTTTGGTTGGTCAGGTGATGAAACTGACAAAAGGGACTGCGTCCCCAGAACTTGTTAATCAACTTCTCAAAGATAAAATGAATTAAGGTTTAGGATGAAACTTATCGAAATTCTCGGTAAGTTTCTTTTTAGATAAATGGGTATAGATATCTGTTGTTGAAATATGACTATGACCTAAAAGTTCTTGAATTACCCTTAAATCAGCCCCCCCTTCCAAAAGATGGGTGGCAAAACTATGTCTTAAAGAGTGGGGGGAAATAGATTTATTAATACCTGCTTTTTCAAGCAGTTTCTTAAGTCTATAAAACACCGCTTGTCTTGTTAATTTAGCCCCTTTTTCATTAATCAACATCCAAGGGGATTTTACAGGTCTTAGATGTAAAAATTTATCCACAATTTCAAGAGCCTTTTTGTTTATCGGTATTTTTCTCTCTTTTGACCCTTTTCCAATAACTTTTATAAAATCTTCAGCTACATCATAAATTTTAAGCTCAACAAGCTCTGAAACCCTTAAACCCGCTCCATAAAGAAGCTCTAATATTACCTGGTCTAAAAGTTCTGCAGATTGAAAAAGGGTATTGATCTCTTGAACACTCAATACCTCTGGCAGGTACTCAGGAATTTTGGGCCAAGGATAATGATCGATAGAAAACGTTAAAGATCCTATTTCACCTGTGTAAAATTGGAGATAGGTTTTAAGACTCATTCCTAAACGGTGAATAGAGGCCGCTTTTTTGACAAGTTGCGATTTATGATTAAAGAAAAGCTCAAGATCTTTTAACTCCATCTCATCAATCGATTTATCAATAAAGGCAAATACTTGATTTAGATCGCTTTTGTAGGCAGAAATGGTATTTTTGGAAAAACCTTTTTCGACAGACATCCATGAAATAAATTCATCAAGGAAGGGAATTTTCATTTTATATTTAAGCCATTTTTACCTTTGGGCTGATCGGACTCGAATCAACAAATGTATTCGGATCCCAATCAACAAATGTAACATCTGGCTGTGATGCCAAGGAAGTTCTTTGTTTAACTTTTGGCTCAATAATATCTAAACCAAAGATATTTTTTGCAAAAAAACGGTTTGCTGTACGATCAATAAAATCAGCACCATCGATAACTTTTTTTCTTAAAGTTTGATTAAACATACAGGCGTTAAAAATAAGGATGCTACCAGCGGTAACAGCTGAGGTGATAAGAACAAGCGATCCAATCGCAGCTCCCGGAGGTGTACAAGCTAGAGCGATTACTAATCCAATAACTGCAACGTTAATAGCCATATTAAGGATAGTTTCAAATTTATAGGCTGGATTGATTTTTTTACCCTTCAAGGCCTCTTCATTTTCTTTAGAAGCTACAGAGTAGCCTCTTAATGAAATTCCAAACTGAATAACATTAGAAATAATCCAGAAAGCTAAAACAGCACCGGCAGCTGGTGGAAAAAATAGGGTTGCAATGGAGCCTGCAATCATAAGAGCGCAAGAAACCCCAATCATAGCCTGCTTTAATAATTGTCTATTAGCTGTAAATTTGAGGGTATCTAAAAGCTTTTTAGTCGCTTCAGGAGTAGGTTCAGGTTCACCAATGGTTCTTTTGCAAATGTTTGTAACTCTTAAATTTTGATCAAACATCTTTGTAATTTTTGAGCTATCTTCAGATTCTTTGGCTATCATATGAATAAGATCTTGCTGTGTTTTAGCCACAAGATCTCTTTTACAAAGAACAAAACCTATAACAGCTTGAGGGTCATTTCTTAAGGCAGATATAGTCTGGTCTTCTATTTTAAAGGTTTCTTTGAAAAATGTTATGTAAGCCTCATCGTTTAGCATATTGGCAAATTCTAAACGCTTTTCTTGAGTGTTTTCTAATGGGAAATTCAGCTCATCCTGAAGAGCCACTATTTCAGGGGTATTTGCAGTAAGAGATTTAGTAAAATAGTCATTAAATTTAGCTACGCATTTTTGATCTGTAATGCCGGTAAGATTTTGAGAAGAAAAAACTTTTTTATCGTCTAGGGTAAGTCGCTTTTTTAAAGCCTCAATTTGCTTACCTTGATCTGTAACACGGCCATTTAAACCAATCTCTTTTCTAAATGAATAGACTTTTGAAAAATTGACGATGGAAAATACACCTCTGATAGTATTAGTTACACCCTGAAGAGAGGTTCCCACTGTTGAAACAACGTCAACGTTAGGCATGCTTAATTTAGCGTTAAACGTTGTTCCTAAATTATCGACCGATTTAAGCGTTTGACACATTTCAGCAGCTAAAATTGCACCCGATTCTACAAGTTTTACCGATTTAGAACTAAAAAAAGTTTCATAGGGTTTGACAAACATGTTTTTTATCCATTCAGCCCCAGAGCTTGCAAAATTTAACACCTCGAGTGGAAGCTTTATAAATGAGCTGTAATTGAGGGGACCTGTATTTGTACCCTGGTCAGTAATGTCAAATAAGGGACTTAGGGCACTAGAAAGTTTGCTTTCGATACTCGAACTTAATTTTACATGAGCTGCTTCCACTTTTACCGATGCCGGTGAGTGGCTTCGAGATGTTAGGATGGGAGATGTACTGCCCGGGCTAGAATCTGGTGAAGCTGTAGGAGAAGTTTCTTCCGATGGCAAACGGGGTCTAGACACAGGTGTAAGCGCTTGCAATGCACAAGCTCCAACCCTTAAATCGACTGAAACTAGCGAAGATGAGCGAGCTTTAGGACTTCCTATAGGTCCTTTACCCTCCTCATTTCTGTGATCTCCACTAACTGGCCCTGTCATTTAATACCTTAAGTTACTAATAATAAGCATTTTAAATTTTTAATTCACAATAGTCATGAAAATAAAAACTTATTAACTTTATTATACCTTAATAATAATATTATGGTAATTAAATTTTTTATATTAATTAAAAGGCCCTATTTTTGGGATTAAGGCCTTAGAAGTGGGCTCAAGATATTTCAGGATGGGAAAGGATACCAGAGGTCTTTGTGAGGATGTCTTTAAGGACATCAAGAGGCTTTTGATCTGCATTGATCATCACAATTTTATCGTGAGGATAGTGGTCTAAAAGGGCGTGCGTGGTCTCTTCATACACCTTAAAGCGGGTCATAAGCACTTTTTCATCGGCATCATCATGGCGACCTTCAATAAGAGCCCGTCTTTTCATCCGCTCAACAAGTTTTTGTTTATTATCGATTTTAAGGACAATCACCCCTTTAGGATCGATATACTCATCAAGTAATTTAGCCTGCTCTAAAGTTCGAGGAATTCCATCAAGAAGGAGAAATTGCTGAGTTGGGAAATACTTATTAGTAGCTATGAGGCCCAAAACGTAATTATGCCAAATTTTTAACGTTACGTTATCAGGAACAAGATGCCCTTTTGAAGCGTAACTATGAAAAAGCTGCCCTGCAGGAGAATCTGGTGATAAACCACGAAAGATATCGCCAGAAGAAAGATGGACATGGTTACCAGCGGCGCTTAAAAAGCGGCCCATCGTCCCCTTACCTGAACCTGGAGGTCCAAAAATAAGGATACTTCTAAATTTTTTACTGTAGTGAGGAATCAGATTGTCCATAGTGAATGTAGAGTGATAAAAAAACTATCTTATAACCCTTAGGGGAAAATTGGCAAGAAGATGCTTTTGTCTTAGATAAGCGCTACACCCACATCATCATAAAATAATTGGCCATAAGAGGTCAGTTGAAGTTGGTTCAGACTTTTTGCCAAATAACCCTCATCAATCAGTCTTAAGATCGTGCTATTGGTTTCTTTTGTCAAAAGACCGTAGGTATTTTGAAACTGATCAAGATCTACCCCATCAGCTACTCTTAAACCAACAGCTAGCATCTCTTTTTGAGATGATGTTGCATCAAGCTCTTCTGCAAAATCAATTGGCAATTTTCCTTTATTTATTTGGGTAAGATACTGATCTAAATGAGAAATGTTTTTATTTCTTTTTTTATCGATATAAGAAAAGGCTGAAGGACCAAATCCATAAAACGGTCTCCCCTGCCAGTAGCCTAAATTATGAACGCTTTTTAAATTGTTTTTACAAAATGCAGAAATCTCATAGCGCTCAAAACCGGCCTCTTTAAGCCCCTCTATGGCTTTATTGTGAAGCTTTAAACTCTCCTCTTCTTTAGGAAGAGTAAGTCTAATAGTCTTCTCTTGTTTTTTGTAAGCGCTCCCCTCTTCAATAGTCAGATTATATAAAGATAAATGGGTAATCGGGAGGTTTTTAAGTAAACTAAGTTCGTTTTCCCAATCTTCAAGTTTTTGATGGGGGCGGTCATACATAAGATCAATACTGATATTATCAAAGCCGGCCTCTTTCATAATAAAAATAGCCTCGATAGATTTTTTAGAATTGTGGTTGCGGCCAAGGCTTATTAAAGAAGGATCGTGGAGCGCTTGTACACCCATACTAATCCGGTTAATCCCCGCTTTCTTAAATCCGATCATTTTTTCTAGCGTGACATCTTCAGGATTAATTTCTAATGTCACCTCTAGGGGATCGATTCTTTTTAAGGATTTAGAAAAAATAAAATCTAAAAGTTTTTCTACTCTTTGGGGACCAAATAAGGACGGGGTTCCACCACCTAGATAAATAGAGTGAATTTCAGAATGAGTGGGGATGTTAAGAAGATCCCATTCTTGAAAAAAAGCTAAAAGGAGCTCATCTTTTTTTATCTCATCATCGCGAGTGACATAAAAATGACAGTAGGGACACTTTTTTTTACAAAATGGGATATGAAAATATAAACTTAAGGGGCTCTTACCAGTTATTGCCATCCGGATCTTCAAGAACTCCTCTTTTCCAACGATTTCTGTCGCTGTAAGGATCTTCTTCTTCCTCTTCGTGTTGTTGTTCATCATCGCCAGATTCAGAATCATCTCCCGCAGAAGAATCAACATCAAAAGATTCAGTTTCCATATCGAATCCCCCCTCGCTCATCCCCTCATCGGCCATATCCATTTCTGGAAGGCTATGAGGTTCTTGATACGCTTGGCGGGCATTCAGCGGTTTTTTAGGTAAATTAAATTCTTCAAGTTCGCCGTTTTCTGTAAGCATTTTAAGACGCGTTTTTTCTTCTTCAATCCGCTCTTTGAGCTGACTGATTTCTTCTTTGTGCTTCTCAACATCTTTTTTTGGGACTAAACCAATTTTTAGCCACTCTTCCAAATCATGAAGCTCAATTTCAAATTTTCTTAAACGCTCGCTTTTTTGACTCATAACTCACTTGGGATAAAAATTTTTAACAAAAACAATTTTATAGCAAGATAATCATGCAATCGCAGTTTTTTTGCATCTAAAATAAATAATTTATAGTTTATAGATTAGGAAAAACTATTTTTATAATTATGGACTCACCCTACACCTACGAGCAGCTTTTTTTAGCCGATCAATTCGAAACCTATTTACGAACCCATAAAAGTTCAAGTGACGAATTAAGCGCTTTTTTTGATGGGTTCCTGCTTTGTTTAGGCCAAGGTGCTGATTTAGGAATGCAAGAGGCGATGAAGTTGCTCCAGATGTACCGTCATTTTGGCTATCTTAAAGCCAGAATCAACCCACTTAAGGGCCCCCTTCAAGACATGGACAATCTATTAACCCCCTCGCTATCTTTAGAGACCCTAGTTCCAACATTTGGATTACTTGAGGCCGAAAAAGCCCCCTTGAGTGAATTTATAGCCGTTTTAGATAGCTTCTATGCCCAATCAATAGGTTATGAATTCCTCCACTGTGAAAAAAATGTTTATCAGTTTTTGATTGAGAGCATTGAAAGAAAAAAAGAACATAAACCCCGTCTTCAAGAACTGGAGATCTATAAACTTTTAGCCTCTAGTGAATTTTTTGAAACGTTTTTACATACCCGTTTTCCTGGCCAAAAACGGTTTTCCTTAGAAGGATTAGAAACTTCTGTGGTTCTTATCGAAGAGATGCTTTTTCATGCCGCTGATAAAAATTATCAATCAGCTTTTTTTGGCATGGCCCACCGAGGAAGATTAAATCTTTTAGCTAATCTTTTTAATAAACCCTTAAGCGACATTTTTTTAGAATTTTCTAAAGATTATGAAAAAAGCGATACCGATTCTTCAGGCGATGTAAAATATCATCAAGGGGCCATTCATAAAAACGAGCGAGGATTAAATCTAACCCTATGTTCCAATCCATCTCATTTAGAAGCGGTCGATCCGGTTGTTCAGGGGATGTGTTATGCCCAACAAAAACAGACTAAAGAAAAAGCTCTCACTTTCATGATTCATGGGGATGCTTCTTTTGCCGGTCAAGGGGTTGTATATGAAACTATGCAACTTTCCAAAATCAAAGGCTTTGATACAGGTGGTGTTGTCCACCTCATTTTAAATAATCAAATCGGCTTTACAGCTCTTCCTCACGAATCACGCTCAACTAAACAGTGCTCAGATCTTGCTAAATGCTTTAATTGCCCAATTTTTCATGTAAACGCAGAAGATGTAGAAGCTGTAACTTTTGTTGCCAAATTAGCCCTTGAACTTGTGAGCCGTTTTTCCTGCGATGTGATGATTGATCTTATAGGCTATAGAAAATGGGGACATAATGAATCTGATGAGCCCTTTTTCACGCAGCCCCTTTTATATGAGATGATAAAAAACAAAAAAACCCCTCTTTCTATTTATAAAGAGGCCCTTTTATCAAAGGATACAAGTTTTGAAAATGCGCTCGAGGAGATTGAAAAAAAAGCCCAAGAAAAAATGCAAAGCCATTTCAATACACCGCTTTCTCCATCACAAACTCTTCCCAAATCTTCAAATATAGAACCCCTAAAACCTCATTTAGCAACTCTTGTCGCTGTTGGTAAAAATTTTACGACCATCCCCTCTTCTTTTAATATACATCCTAAACTTCAGAAGTTATTTAATGAGCGCCATCTTGCCATAGTAGAAAAAAAAGAGATCGATTTTGCACTAGCTGAACTACTTGCGATGGGTTATATCCTAGAATCAGGGAAAAACATCCGTTTTGTAGGACAAGATTCTGCACGCGGCACTTTCTCACAAAGACATGCACTTCTGGTGGATCAAAAAACAGAAAAAAGCTACTTAATCTTTACCCCCTTACTTAAAGAGTCTACTCATTGTGAAATTATAAACTCTCCCCTATCAGAATTTGCTGTTCTTGGGTTTGAATATGGTTTTAGTAAAATAGCCAAAAACTCTTTAAATATTTGGGAAGCCCAATTCGGGGATTTTGCTAACAGCGCTCAGGTTATTATCGATCAATTCATCGCCTCAGGAAGAAGTAAATGGCAAGATCAATCAAACTTAACTCTCCTTTTACCTCATGGTTATGAAGGTCAGGGCCCAGAACATACATCGGCCCGTATTGAGCGTTTCTTAGAATTATCAGCCCAAAACAATATGAAAATTCTTGTACCCTCAACACCGAAACAATATTTTGCCCTCCTTATAGCTCAACTCTATTCATCCATTCCAGCTGTCGTATTTACCCCTAAAGCCCTACTTAGGCTCCCAGATTGTAAAAGCCAGTTTCAAGAATTAGAAGGCTCTTTTGAGCCTATCATAGATGATAACAATCTAAACGCCTCTATCGTTGTTTTATGTTACGGTAAAATCTATTACGATTTAATAAAGCTTAAAAAGCCCCATGTCAGTTTAATAAGACTGGAGCAACTCTATCCTTTAAATCTTGACCATCTTGAAAAAGCTTTTAAAGCTCGTAATAACCTGATAAAGACAGTTCTTGTTCAAGATGAACCGCTCAATATGGGAGCTTATACCTATTTAAAAGCTATGCTTAAAGATATAGAGGTCATTTCAAGAAAAGCAGCAAGTTCCCCAGCAACTGGTTTTTACCACAGACATCAAAAAGAATATCAAGAGATTTTAACCCAATTTGAAAACTTATGAAAATATCGATTAAAGTTCCCTCCATCGGCGAATCCATTTCAGAAGTCACACTCTCAAGCCAATTTCAACCCGATGGATCTGTAGTTAAAGAGGGTCAAGAAATCGGAGAACTTGAGACCGATAAAGTCAATCAAGTGATCTATGCACCAGCCTCTGGTATTTTACATTGGACAACGCAGGTTGGACAAACGATATCTGTAACTGCAGACCTTGGGACTATTACCCCATCTAATGAGAACAGCGAGAAATCCGCTCCGGCTCCAAAACCTATACAAACTCCCAAAACAGCAGAAGTAAAACCTCCAGCTCAAGCTGCTATAAAAACTGTAGAAAAACAAGAAACAGCCGATCGCAAGCCCATGTCATCATTAAGACAGACTCTGGCTAAAAGACTGGTTGAGGCCAAAAATAGTACTGCGATGCTGACAACCTTTAATGAGGTTGATATGTCACAGGTACTAGCTGTCAGAGAAAAATACAAAGAAGAGTTTTTAAATAATCATCAAGTGAAGCTTGGATTCATGGCTTTTTTTATGAAAGCTGCAGCTTTAGCTTTAAAAGCTTTTCCAGAAGTAAGCTTTCAAATTGAAGGGACCGATTTTATAAAACCCTCCTCCATTGATATCGGGGTGGCTGTATCAACTGATAAAGGGCTCATGGTTCCTGTTGTAAAAAATTGTCTGCACCTCGATTTTGCACAGATCGAAAAAAATATCGCTTCTTTAGCACAAAAAGCCAGAGATCGCTCTTTGGGATTGCAAGAGCTTAAAGGGGGGTGTTTCTCGATTACTAATGGAGGCGTATTTGGTTCATTACTATCAACACCCATTTTAAATTTGCCTCAAAGTGCCATCTTAGGCATGCATACGATTCAAAAAAGGGCTGTAGTTGTCGATGATTCGATTGTGATTAGACCTATGATGTATTTAGCACTAAGCTATGATCATCGGGTGATTGATGGTAAAGAGGCGGTACAGTTTTTAGTGATGATAAAAAAAATCCTCGAAGAGAACTCCGAGGACCTATATTTTGATCGATCTATTGGATCTTAGTAATTCTGAGATTTACCGCATCCACAAGAGCTTTTAGCATTAGGATTGCTTATTTTGAATCCTGATCCATGAAGTCCATCGACGTAATCGATAACAGAACCTAAAAGTTTATCAACCATAGAATTATGAACGTGGATCTGTTGTCCAAACGATTCAAATAAACTATCATCGGCTTCAAGTTTATCGGAATAGTCTAAGGTATATTCAAAACCGCTGCACCCACCGCTTCTAATGCCAAAACGAAGAGCTGTTTCTGGTCTCCCATCATCAGCTAAGATGGCTTGGAATTTTTCAACAGCTTTTTGACTCATGCTGATGGTGCCTAAATCTTCTTTTTCAGAAAGGATGTTATTAAGCTTGTTGAGTAATGCCATTACATCTTTATCTTCAAACCCATGTCCAAGCATTCCCGCTTCTAAAGTTTCCCATGTAGAAGCCTGACAGCCTACACAATTTAAACCTGCTGATTGGATAGCTTGAGCCAATTTTTGACTTTTTCCAGGAAAAGTCGAAAAAATCGATTCAATAGTCATGTCTTTTGTAATCATATTTCTTTTCCTTTTTAAAAACTAATTTTTACAGTGCCGTTTTTGATTTTGCATTGGCAGGCTAAGCGCTCATTTCCCATTTCACCTAAAAAATCTTCTTCTTCTTGGGTGTAATCGGATAAATTTTCCATGCCTTCATCGACTTCAATAACACAAGTTCCACAAATACCTTCTGTGCATGCAAACGGTACGCCTGCATCTTCACACGCTTCTTGAATGCTAGAGTTAGAGTCTAAAACAGCCTCTTCATCCGTTGTTGAAAAAATAATTTTAGCCATAGAATCTCTCCTTGTCAGAATAATTTTATCATAGCCGCTGATTTGGCATTATAAAAAAAAGAGCTACCGAGGTGTCGTTTAAGCTTTAAAAACAAAAGTAGCAGGAACTTTTTGAATATAGGCCATTTCCGGCTTGAAAGCCCCAGCAGAGTCTAAATAAATATGTTCATCGGCCCCACCCAGATTTTGGCAATAGGCCATATAGGTGGTTTTAGATAGATGTTTAATTAAAAGTTTAACAACCGCCTCATTGCGGTAAGGGGTTTCAATAAAGACAATTGTGGTTTTTTCAAGCTTTGATAAAGCTTCTAGCTTTTTAAGCTTTTCAACAAAATCTTTTTCTTCTTTTGGCATATAGCCGACAAAGTAAAAAGCTTGTTGAGCGAGGCCAGAGGCCATAAGCGCTGTCATAATCCCACTATGAACCCCAACAACCTGAATCTTTACCCCCTGGCGTCTGGCTTGAAAGATAAGCTCGGCTCCGGGATCGGCAATACAAGGAAGGCCAGCATCAGAAATAAGGCCTAGATTTTTACCAGATTTAACAATTTCAATAATTTCTTTTACGCTAATTTGGTGTTCATTAAAAACATAAAGAGGCAATTCTCTAAAGCTTGGGACCTTATCATAGGAAAAATTTTTTAATAGGGCTCGGGCAATTTTTTCGTTTTCAACCACACAACCATCAAGATCTTTAACCACATTTTTCATCTCTTCAGAAAAAATATCTGCTTTTTGCTCTGGATTAATGAAGTTAGGAAGGAGGATTAGTTTACCGGTTTTAGACATGTTTTTAACTCAAAGATTTTGGCAATTAATTCAATAAAGATAGAAGAAGGCTGATGGAAATCTTGTTTTAACTCAAGCTCTTTATCATAAATAAGCTTCAAGACCTCTTCTAAAAAAAAGATTGAAACCTCATCTGTTTTTTTAATTTGATGGGCTAATGCCTGAGGGGAAAGTTTCGGGAAATAGCTTTTAAACTCCTCCATTGGAATTAACTTCATTTGCAATGATTTTATTTTAAGACTGTTATTAAGAGCATACCGCATTTGGCCGAAGAAAAGCAGTAGCTCTGAGGCTTCATTACATTCAGGTTTTTCTAAAAACTCTTTTTTATAAATAAGTTGATCAATCCAGCTAAAATCAAGCTCTTGAAGGCGCTCAGGAAGTAGAGTTTTAACCTGCTCAAGGGTGATTTTTTTTGTCTCAGCTGACATTAATTGCGCACTTTTTAGCCTTTGTCTTGCTCGATCTAATTGACCCTCTTCATGATCTAGAACATAAGTTAGGGCCTGCTTATCAATACTAAAACCCTCTTTTTTGATTTCAGCTTGAAGAAGAAAAAGGAGGCGATCTTTTTTATGCCATGGTTTTTCTCCCGATAGATCTAGCCAGAGCATCTGGTTTTTTAATTCGTTATAAAAAACCTGGATACCCGCTGTGTTTGATGAGAGCAGATAAGATTGAAAACAAGAGGATCCCACCATTTGCAAAACAAATGGGACATCTTTTTTTTTAAGTTTATCTAAACAGCAATAAAACGAGTTTGAAGAGCTTTCCCAAAGAGACAACTGAGCAAGAGAATCTAAATCTTGAGGTAAAATCCATTTCTTATAGGGTCCGCTTACGATAAATTCAGCAAGAGATAAAAGCTCTTCAGAATTAAGACCAGACAACCCCACCACTTTTATTTGTGAATTATCCAACAAAAGATTGTGATAAAAAGCGCTTAGACTTTCTAGTTTCATCTATGAACCCCAAATAAAATTACATTTAACAATGATATCTGGATGAAGACTTTTATGAACCGGGCAGTCTATAGCTGCTTTTTCTAAAAGCTCTTGTTGCTCTTCTGTAACAGCCAAAGAGCTTATAAAATCTATTAAGACACTCCCTATTCTTCGAGGGTTATTGAGCATAGTTTTTTCAACCTGCATTTTAGATCCAGATAAATCCAGCTTAAGCTTTTTAGCCGCCATCCCCATCAAGGTCATCATACAGGTAGCAAGCGAAACTGCGAAAAGATCAGTCGGTGAAAAAGCCTCCCCGCTACCCTGATTATCTTTTGGGGGTTCAGTAAAAAGGACACAGCCTGAGGTGGCGTGGACTGTTTTTGTTTTAAAATCCCCTAAATAATCGACCGTGTAACTCATGGATCTAACCTCTATATTATGCAAAAAGTTATCACAGCTAGCGCTTTTTACACCTTAAGGATCCTACAACAAATGGAAGTTTTTTATATTTTACGTAAGCTGATTATTTCTATATGCTTATAACGTTAATATTCAAGGTGTTTTTAAAAACTTCAACCCTCTTTATTGAATATTAATTAACAATTAATTAATTATTAAACGGTTTATTTTTAGCCTTATT